>QHOV01000102.1 GCA_003218885.1 Verrucomicrobiota bacterium
GCAATCAAATGTGAAGCTATTGGAAAATCACATGGCGGTGGATTTGATCACCGCCGCCAAGCTCGGTTTTGCAACAGAAGACCGTTGCCTAGGGGTCTATGTTCTGGATGAAAAAACCGGGGAGGTAGAAACGATCCGGTCAGATCGGACCGCGCTTGCGACCGGCGGTTGCGGCAAAGTTTATTTGTATACGACGAATCCGGACATCGCGACTGGCGACGGTGTGGCGATGGCATGGCGCGCAGGCGTGGAGATCGCGAACATGGAGTTTATCCAGTTTCATCCGACATGCCTTTTTCATGCCGAAGCAAAATCATTTCTCATTTCCGAAGTGGTGCGTGGTGAAGGCGGTATTTTGCGCAACCATCGCGGCAAGGATTTTATGAAGCGCTACGATGCACGTGGCTCGCTTGCGCCGCGTGACATCGTTGCGCGTGCCATCGATGCCGAAATCAAGCGGTCAGGGGCGAAATGTGTGTTTTTGGACATTACGCACAAGCACCCGGAGTTTATTCGCGAGCGTTTTCCGCACATTTACCAAACCTGCCTGCGATTTGGGATCGACATGTTGAAGCAGGCCATCCCTGTCGTGCCAGCAGCGCATTATCAATGCGGGGGGATTAAAACCGACATCAATGGTGCCACCAGTTTGCCCGGGTTATATGCGGTTGGCGAAGTCGCCTGCACCGGGATGCACGGGGCTAATCGACTTGCGAGCAACTCGCTGCTGGAAGGTTTGGTGATGGCGCATCGCGCTGCCGCGGCCGCTGTGCACAGGCGACCGGGCGGGATACAAAAAGTCGGGCTGCCAGAATGGCAATCGGGAAATGTGCAGGACGTAGATGAGCTGGTCGTGATTTATCACAACTGGGACGAGATTAGACGTTTGATGTGGGATTACGTGGGAATCGTGCGCACCGATAAGCGCCTTCAGCGCGCCAGCGCACGGCTACGAAATCTTCAGCGCGAAATTCGTGAGTTCTACTGGAATTTCAAAGTGTCCGTCGACCTGCTCGAACTGCGTAATCTCGCAGCGGTCGCAGCCTTGATCGTAGATTCAGCCCTGTGTCGCAAAGAAAGCCGCGGCTTGCATTACACCCTCGACTATCCACAAACGGACGATCGACAATTCAAGCACGATACGGTACTCAGCCGGGGGTGAGCCGGGTTCCAGGTACGGGATGCCCCCCGAACACCTTCGAAGCCGCACGGCTACGCGTGCTTAGGAAAATTCGGCTTGCCTGAGCGCCTAGAATCGGATAGAAGGAGGCGGCGTTTGTAATGAGGAGACTTCTTTCGGTCTGGCTGAGTCTGGCAGTCTTTGTCGTCCCAAAAGCGTTCGGGGACGAGCAATCCACTTCCCCATATGCGACGGCGGCGGATTTCGCCAAGTACGCGATGAAATTGCGGGAGCAGGCATTGCTCAAGGTGGAGCCGCAGGTTTTCATCCCCACCAGCTCCCGCCCGGCAATCCAGCGTTACCCGTGGAAGACAAACATCGTCACGACCATGTTTTGGGTTGGAGAACAGGCCGGAGGCAATAATCCAGTCCCCAACTACAGGAGCGCCTGGGACTTTAATTGGACGACGAATTACGGCGGAACCGATAATCCTGATTCAAGCGCACGGCGGAATTGCATTCCAATCGCTTTTATTCCGAAGCAAAATCCCTTCTACTATGCGCTTCCCTACAACGATGTGACGCATGGCCAATTCAAGCCTGAAGCGCCGCTGGTTATCCCCTGGTTCAAACAAGCTTATACGGGCCAGGGACAGTCGGTGTGCTGGCACCGCTGGGTCGCCATTCGCAAAGGCAATCGCACTTGTTATGCACAATGGGAGGATTGCGGCCCATTTCGCACTGATCATTTTCAGTACGTCTTTGGAAACGAGCGGCCCAAGCCCAACCTTAACCGCGGCGCCGGGCTGGATGTTTCTCCGGCTGTGCGCGATTATCTGGGATTGGCGCCGACGGACGTGACCGATTGGCAATTTGTCGAATGGCGTGACGTGCCTCCCGGACCGTGGCGAAGCTACGGCGAAAACAATCAATGGGTCAGCGCGCGTAGCAAAGCCGAGCAGCGGATGGCTGACCGAAGTCTTAGCGCCGCGAAGAAGTAGATGTCGACGCCCAGCGGCAATCTAGCCGCTTGGAGAAGATAGTGGAGACGGAGCCAGTCAGGGCGAAGGAGTGGCCTTCGTCGGAGCGTTTCCGCCCGGCTGCGGACTTGGATGAGAAACTTGCGGCGTGGCCATGCGAATCAGTTCCGATATGGTGACGAACTTAAAACCCTTGGCCTCCAGCGCATCGAGAGTAGAGGGCATTGCTTCGATTGTCCCCGGGTGAATGTCGTGAGATAACACGATCGAACCGGGCTGCGTCTCCTTAAGAATTCGATTGCGAACCACAGCCGGGCCGGGCCGTTTCCAGTCATACGGATCGACATCCCACAGAATAATCCGATATCCGAACTCATCGTGAATCCAGTGTTTTTCACGTGCCGTAATCGATCCATAAGGCGGTCGCATCAGAGTGGGACGATTGCCCGTTGCGCTTCTGATTGCATCGTCAGTTCGCCGAAGTTGGCTGCGAACGTTGTCGTCCGACATTTTGCCGAAGTTAGGATGCGACCAACTGTGATTGCCAATTTCATGACCTTCCCGAGCCGCCCGCGCAACGATCTCAGGATGCTCCGCGACATTTTCGCCGATGACGAAGAACGTTACCTTGATGTGGCGCGTGGCGAGTAAATCGAGCAGTTTTGGGGTAAGTGTTGCGCTTGGGCCATCGTCAAAGGTCATCGCGATGTAAGGACCATCTGTATGAACGGAATTGAACGTGATATTCTGCTCAGTCAGAGCTTTACGCCCGCTCTTTTCTGGAGTTTGCGGCGGATTTTCCGGCTCGGCGCCAAGCGACCGCGTCGCGACTAGCACAGCAACGCAAAGGAAGTACAAACGGAGAAAAAACATTAGCACGAAAATAGTGGATGAATCGCGTGTATCTAGCAGGCGTCGTCAGCTGCGCAAGGCGCGGCGCCATTGAGATTACAATGGCTTTTCACGTTTCCGCAAAAAGCGGCTGTTCAACCTTTACGCAATTTTTCCAGTTCTTCGATAAGCTTTGCGCCAGGCAGATATCCGTCGTACTGCCAAAGTTTTTGCCCATTGCCATCGAGAACGATCAGGGTGGGGAAGCCGTGGACGTCATATCGGCGTGCGAGGTCCAGGTTTTGCTTCTTCAATTCAGCAGCTTGTCCCTGCCATCGAGAACCACCAGGCCGCGGGAAGTCGAGCTCCAAGAGCACCAAGTTTTTGTTGGCGTAATCTTTGAAATTAGACTGAGAGAAAACGTCTTGGTCCAATCGAATGCACCAGCCGCACCAGTCGGAACCAGTAAAATTAAGCAACAATAGTTTGTGGCTGGATTTGGCCTCGTCTTGGGCTTTGTGGTAATCGTCGAGCCAGCCGGACGCGGCGGCGCTGCCAGCCGGCGCATGGAACAGAAAGCTGGCTGCAACAGCGATGAGAATGAAACGATGCTTTTTCACATCGTCACCTTGAACTAGACCACAAGCGCGCGCAAGCACGGCAAAACCACCGTCCGCGCGGCGGCGAATCTATTATCCAGTCCCGCAGATAGCCCGGCGGGGCAACGCCGGGCTATAAACGGCATTATCGATCTAGCGCAGATGCTTCGAAACGAGCTTGGTCATCTCGAACATGCTCACCTGGCTCTTACCGTTGAACACGGGCCTGAGTGAGTCGTCGGCGTTGATCATGGTTCGTTTCTTTTTGTCCTGCAGACCGCGCCTCTTGATGTAGTTCCAAAGCTTTTTGGTAAGCTCGGAACGTGGCAGCGGCGCTGACCCAACAACGGCAGAAAGCTTGTCGTCAGGCTGGACCGGCCTCATAAAGGCGGGATTCGGTTTGCGTTTGGAAGTTTTCTTTTTGGTTTTCGGCATGGACGCTGATTAGCGTTTCGCTGGGAAGAGAGCAACATTAAATTTTGCATAAACAAAAATTTTTTTAGGCAGTTCGGCGCACCGCCAACGCGGCCACGTCATCTGGGAGCGCCTGTTCGCCTTTAGATGGCGCCGTCTCCGTCAATATGCGCCTAAGGAGCGCCTCGGCGCTGGGCGCAGAGTGATCGAGCATTTTCTCCAGGCGTTTTGGACTCAGACCAGGCTGTTTGCTCTTCCTTGAGCCGAACAAACCGTCCGTGTAGAGGAGGAAAGTGTCGCCCGGTTCTAGATCGACAATCGTTTCCGTGAGTTCTGGATGTTCCACCAGGCCCAATGGCGGCGCAACCGAAGCGATCGCTTCTGTGGCGCCGGTGCGACGGGCAATCAAAAGAGGCGGATGCCCGGCACCGACGATAATCGCGTGTCCGGTTGAAGGGTCGACTGCGACGCACATCGCAGTCATGAACGAGCGCCCGCCAAAAATGCTGCGAAAATCGTGGTTCACCGCTTCCATGACGCTGGCTGGCATGTCGTGTTCCATGCTGCCGTGGTGAAAAAGAAGTTTTGCCAGGGTGGTGAGCAGGGCCGCAGCGGCGCCGTGACCGGTGCCATCGGCGATCCAGAATAAAATCCTGCCGTTCTTCATTCGTAGCCATCCGTAGATATCGCCGCCTACCTGGATTACAGGGCGATAACAAGTCGCGACCTGCCAACCGGGCATCGTGAGCGGTTTTTGCGGGATCAGCGATTGCTGCGTTAAACGGGCAGCTGCCAGATCGCGCTCAAGATCACGGCGCCATGTCTCGAGTTCATTATTTTGCCGCTCTAATTGCTGCCGCATGGAGCGGAGGCGAAGCTGGGTCTCGATTCGCGCCCGCAACACCGCAGCATTGACTGGCTTGGTCACAAAATCATCTGCGCCGGCTTGCAGACAAGAGACCTCGCTCTCTTCGCTTCCATGGGCGGTTAACATGATGGCGGGAATTTGCGCGACTGCCGGATTGTGGTCCGAACGGAGGCGTCTTAGCACTTCCGCGCCGTTTGGCCCCGGCATATCGAAATCAAGCAGCAGAAGTGATGGCGGCGCAGCGTGAACGATCTCCAGAGCTTCAGAGCCGTTTTTGCACACGCGACACTTGTAACCAGCAGCCGTGAGCAATTGCGCCAGCACTCTGCGACTCAAGGCATCATCGTCCACTACCAAAATCTCTGCATGAGAACCGTCCGACATCTCATCTTTGGATTCGGATGAAATGCGCTGCGTCATTGTATTTATGCCGCTCTTTCTCAAACGCCGCGCGGGTTGAAGAAAAAATGATTTAATGATTGGCAACGAGTCTG
>QHOV01000052.1 GCA_003218885.1 Verrucomicrobiota bacterium
CGATGAGTTGCTGAATGTTGACTGCGAATCCGCACGCCGCCGACGCGGACGCGAAGAGGGCAACCCCAATCACAAAAACTCGTCGACGCCCGTAGTGATCGCCAAGCGAACCGCCGACCAGCAGGAGCGCCGAGAGTAAAAGTGAATAGACTTCGATTACCCATTGCACATCCACAGCGGTGGCGTTGAGGGTGGTCTGCAGTGCCGGCAGCGCGACGTTGACGACGGTGCCATCGATGAACGCCATGCTGGAGGCCAGAATTGTTGCCGCCAGCACCCAGCGACCGCGTGATTTCGAACACGGCGCTGTCTGCGGCGCAGATCGAATTACGTTCTCGTCACAAGGTTCCTGGACCAGCGCCCACATATTTGCGAAATCAATATTCGCAAAACGTGTCGTCCGGATAGCAATATAACCAACGCTCTCCCGGCTGGGCGGATACGATGACCGGATGTCCCGTCGCGCGCGCGTGCTTACTTGCGTGCCGGTTTGGCGAGCTGTCGCAACAGAGCGTGACGCCACATGTCTGGCAGGTCCGCAAATGAACCCAGTAGCTGGCGATCTTTATGCATTCTTCGCATTCGCGGCGTTCCGGTTGCTTGATTGCCGCGATTGCGTCGAGATGAGAACAGCCTCGGTCGGACATCGGTCTACTCTCGCAGCACCTGATGAACGGAAGCAACTGCGATCGATGCGTAAAGCCGCGCCGGCCGGAGAGAAGGTTGACCTCGCCCGTGAACTGGCCCGGCTGAAGCGTGACGATTAGCGACTCGTTTGAATCGGACACGCCGAAGATGTCCAGCTTGCCTTTAGTGACAACGAAGAATCGGAGTTGGTCTCCAAGATCTAACAGAGTTTCACCGGACTGTACGTGGCGCTTTCGCCCATGCCCGGCAATCCGCGCGATTTGAGCCTTTGTTAATGTCGGGAATATCTGGTGGACCCGGTCGGCGAGCGTCAACGGGATCCCAAGAATCGGCTCGGCCATGGCAGATAATTTACCTCCAGCCTTGAATGCGGCAGTACAAAAAGCAACGCATCAATGCCTGATCGATGTGCAAACGGAATTAATGTTCGTGTCGCGTCTTCACGCCAAGGCCGCTGACGGGCGAAACGGGTTTGCTGCGACGAACAGCCGCGGTTATACCGGCAGAACGAATGTCTCACCGATTTCGCGCAGTGCGATGCGTTCGGGAGTTTTGCTCAACGCGGCTTTGAAGCGTTCGATCGGCTCGCGCAAAGGTTCAAAGCTGAGCCGGAACGTTTGATGATGCACCGGCATAATGAAGCGCGCGCCTGCGTCGTTTGCCATTTCGATTGCCTGCTCAGGTGTGCAATGCGACCGGATCCACGGGTTGTAAGCGCCGATCGACATGATCGCGATGTCGATCTCTCCGTGTCGCCGTAGTTCGGCGAAGTTGTCCGTCATTGCGGTATCGCCGGCGAAAATGATGCGGCGTCTCCCGCCGTTGCGGGACTCCAGCAGATAGCCGTTGTAGCCGCGATAGTCATCGCGCCGTTTTCGCGCGCCCCAGTGTTTCACAGGAAAGGCGCTAATATCGATCTTGCCGGCAGCAGTCGTGAAAATCTTCGCTTCGCCCCAATCGAGCTCGGTGACGTCACGGAACCGCGTTCGTCTCAATAAATCGCTCGTAGCACGAGCGGTGATCACACTCGTGTTTTCGTCAAAACAACGGAGCGTTCGCAGATCGAAATGATCAAAGTGCGCATGCGAAAGAAGGACAAGATCGATCTTTGGCAACTCATGAAACTCGAGCGCGGGCGCGGTCAATCGTTTTGGACCAATGGTGAACCCCGGCAGACGAATTCCGATCCGCGGGAAGAGCACGGGATCGGTGAGAATTTTCATGCCGAAAAAATTGATGAGCACTGTGGCATGACCAAGCCAGGCGAGCGTGACCTGCGCATCGCTCCACTTTAAAGGCTCGGGCTTGGCAAAAGCTGGAGCAATCGGCCGCCAGCTTTCAATCGTCCATTCGCGAAAAAGATGGCCGAGCCAGCGCCGCACCCGCGAACTGTGGAGAGTTGGTTGCTCAGGCGATTCCATTGCGCACGTCACGGTAATGTATTGAAAATGATGCGAAGCCGCATCACCCGATGGTAGGGACATCGCGGTGCGATGTCTGGGCGGCGCGGCCCGCCGTCTCTACCGCGAAGACGCTACCGCGTTCTGACTAATCCTTTTATAGCCTTCCAGAGAGTTCGACCCGGTTTGGCCGGGCCGGCGCGCGCAACGAGCACGGGAACAATCGCGCGATTCAAAATGCTGCGCGTCAGATCACCCATGATGTAGGGGCGAAGCAGTCCCCGCGCCTGTGATGTGCCGGTCACGATCAAAGTCGGCGGAAACACCGAGCCGTTCGAGTTCTCTTTTTTGCCGGCGCAGATTTGTCCCAAGCTCCGATTTCGATTCGAGTAGCTGATCGACATTTTCTTCCAGACGCACCATGTCGGCGTACACGGCGGGCGGCTCAGCCATGACGTGCAGCAACGTGACTGAAGCGTTGACGGCCGCGGCCAGCCTGCCAGTGAATTGCACTGCTTGCTCGATGAATTCTTTTCCGCCTGTGCAAACCAGAAAACGCTTCAATTGTTCGCGTTCGCCAATGGCTACCAACACCGGGGGCTGAATGGTTTTGATTACTTCGTAAGTTGTCTTTGAGCGCCAGTACTCTCCCACCGCGCCAGTCCATCGCGCACCGATGACAACCAAATCGTAACTGGTCTTTGACGTTTGATCGACAATCTGTCGCACCGGTTCGCCAGATTGCACGATGATTTCGGGCGATATGCCGTGACCATGAAGCGATTGCGCCTGCGTGTGAAGCGCGTCGCGTAGAGGAAGCTCGTCCTGCTCTGTCTCCGCAATTCCGAGTAGTGTAGTCTCGGCCTTGAGCGATCCGGCCAACGACGCGCCAAGCTGGATTGCTGTTTCGGTCGAGGGCATGCCGTCGCTGCAAATCAAAATTTTCATTGCTAAATTTTGTGACCGGTGATGAGCGTGTAAATCACGATGGCCGCGCCGATCAATGGCAACGGGACAAAGGCGAGCCGAATTTTCGGTCCGGCGAAATATTGCGTCGCGACTGCACCGATTTGCGCGCCGATGACTGCGCCGGTGTGCATGACCAGCGCGATCAGAATGTCCACGTTGCCCTTGATCGCATGGGTAAACGTCCCATAACTGGCTGAAATCACGATCTCAAAAAGATCCGTTCCCACGGCCAGGTGCGTGGGTATCCCCAGCACATAAACCATCGATGGCATCCGAATGTAACCGGCGCCGCCGCCAAGAAAACCGCCGAAGACGCCTCCAACAAAGGCGACGAGAAGGATGGTCCAGAGTGAAATTCGTATGCCTGAAGTGGGCAGTGTGATCATCGGCCAAATTTTCAGCCGTTGAATATTCCGCGTAACAGGCCCAAATGCGGAGCGGTCTTTTTTTGACTCCGCTCCCTTGACCAGCCCGCGCTGTGATCGGCCTTTGGCCGATCGCAGCGTTTTTCGGCTCTCCCAGAGCATGAATGCCGCGATGCCAGAATAAACGATGATCGCGACATAGCTGACCACTGTGTTCACGTTACCGGCGCGCTTTAGCACCTGAATCAACTGCGCGCCGCATTCGGCGCCACCGATTGTTCCAAATGCCATGATGAATCCTAGTTTGAGATCGACATTACCCAGCGCGCGATGCTGTTTCGCCGCTACGATCGACTTGCCAACGATGTGCGCCAGGTCCGTTCCAACCGCGTAATTCCAGTCCACTCCCATCAAGCGCAGCGCGGGGCCGGCTATGAAACTCCCGCCCACGCCAAAAAACCCACCCAAAATTCCAATGATAAAGCCGACAACGACCAGATAAATCGGGTTGATGTGCGCGTTGGAGATTGGGAAAAACATGACTTATCTCCAGCGGCGGCGTAGGAAGCGAAACAACAGCGTGGTCACCGCATCCAAAGCAACGGCCTGCCCGGCGATGAGCAAAATTGCAACTACGGCATAGGTGTAGCGATGCTGCGTTTCGAGGTGATAAAGCCACTCGCCCACGAGATGAAGAACCAGAAAGAAATAGCAAACGAACAGGACCGCCTAGACCGCCAGTTCAATTGCAAAAACTCGCAGACTTTTTGAACTGACTAGATGAATCGAGTGATAATGGGCTTTCGGCTTTGGGGCTTCAACGATTTAATGGGGCGAGGGCTGGTGACGGTTGCGCGCAGGTGCATCAGCGGCCAAATTGATTGCGTAAGGAGCGTTTCTTCCTAACGTTTCCCCTTCACTTTTTAGGGAAAAAACATGGCCGATGCCGCAAACAAATACGCCGAAAACGTACCGGGCAAATTTTACGTCGATGATCAATGCATCGACTGCGATTTGTGCCGTGAAACCGCGCCCGCCAATTTCAAGCGGAACGATGACGGCGGCCATTCCTACGTTTATAAACAGCCAGAGACGCCTGAAGAAGAAGGACTTTGCAAAGAAGCGATGGAAGGCTGTCCGGTCGAAGCGATCGGCAATGATGGGGACGGAGCGTAGTACCGTCGCGCTAAGCATTGCAGGGTCGGACAGCAGTGCCGGCGCTGGTATTCAAGCCGACCTGAAAACGTTTTCTGCTCTCGGTATTTATGGATTGACCGCCGTGACGTGCGTCGTCGCGGAAATTCCCGGTAAAGTTTCGCAGATTGAACCGGTCAGCGCGCGGATTGTTCGCGAGCAAATCGAAGTGCTCGCTAAAAATTTCCAGATCGGCGCGATCAAGACCGGCCTGCTTTGCTCAGCGGAAATCATTTCTGCCGTGGCGAAGGCGATACGGAGCATGCACAGAAATTCTGCGTCCATCGAAGCTTACGAGAAGGAATTATTTCCGCTCGCCAGGTTGATTACGCCAAATCTCAATGAAGCGGAGCGATTGCTCGGAACGGAAATCAAAGGCCGGCGATCGATGCATCATGCCGGGAAAGAGCTGGAGAGAGAATATGGAACTGCAATCCTTCTCAAAGGTGGCCATCTGGCAGGCGACGCGGCTGCCGATCTTCTTTTCATCGATGGAAAAGTTGTCGAGTTCTCGGCGCCATTCGTCCGCGGCGTCGCAACGCACGGTACCGGATGCACCTATTCAGCGGCGATTACGGCTGGTCTTGCGTCTGGCCTGGCGCTGGAAGAGGCGATCACGCAGGCCAAGAAGTTTGTGACTGAATCGATCGCGCAACATTTTCGATGGACGTCGCCTTCTGGCAAAAATCTCGACGCGCTCAGGCATCTTTAGTCCCGAATGCTTTCGGGACCGTGGCGGTCTTCGCGGTCGCCCGGGTCATCCGGACGAGTCAGGATTAGGGCTTTTCTCCCAGCGTTTCATTTTCAGCGCTTCAAGCGCAGCCGCGGTCTCCGCCTGTTTTTTGCTGCGACCACCGCCCTGGCCAAGAACAATTCCCTCCCAAACAACCTGAGAGACAAACATCTTTTCATGTTCCGGCCCGCTCTGCGAAACCAATTCATACTCCGGACTATGAGGCGAAATGCTTTGCAACAACTCCTGAAGATCGCCTTTAGGATTAATGTCCACCGGCTTTTCCGCCAGTCCCTCGAGATCGGCGCGAGTCTGCGTCAAAATGAACTTTTTGGCCACTTCGAAGCCGCCGTCGAGATAAAGGGCGCCGATGAGCGCTTCGAATGCATCGGCCAATGTGGATGTTCGTTCCCGGCCACCACTGGCTTCTTCACCGCGCCCCATCAAAATGTAACGTCCGAGATCGAGCGTCGCGCCGTGCATCCTCAACGCTTCGCGAGAAACCAGCCGTGAACGCAATTTGGTCAGTTGTCCCTCGGCTTCGATTCGAAAACTGCTAAATAGATATTCGGTAATAACGAGCTGGAGAACGGCATCGCCGAGAAACTCCAGGCGCTGATAATCAAAATGATAACGTTGCGCCTCATGGCCTACGCTGGGGTGCGTGAGCGCTTCCGCCAGCAAAAGCGAATTGCGGAATTTGTAACCGATGCGTTCTTCGAGCGGTGTCACATCACTGTCATTCTGAGCGAAGTCGAAGAATACTACAGTTCGCTCAAGGAAAACAAGACTCGGGGAGTGACAGGCAAAGCTAATGGAAGACGCGATCGTCTACGAAGCAGTCGGCGCTACCGCTTTTGATAAACTTCCAGCGAGGTGATCACATCCAGGGCGCGTTGCAAGACCAGGTCGTGCGGCGGCGGCTTTTCCGGGGCTCGGCCGCGCCGCTGCGCTGCTTCTGCTGCTTCCACCTCGGGATTGGTTCCAGCCAACAGCGCCGCTTCGTTCATATGCAGCCGGCCTGCTTCGTAAACAAACGGGTCCATTCCTTTTTCACCGCTCAATTGAAAAATCTGCCGCTTGTCCGCCAGCGACATCTCAACAGGCAAGTCTGGCTTTATTCCCTCCGGAAATAATGAACGCCCTTCGGGCGAAATCATTTCTGCTACGGCAAGGCGCAGGATTTTGCCGGTCGGCAATGGCAAATCCGAGTATTCGGCTGCGCGACCCGCGGTCGGTTGTCCGATGACTAGCGCTTTGTCGTAAAACCGCAGTGCAGCCGCGATCGCTTCGGCGGCACCGGCCGTGTCGCCATCGGCGAGCACCATCACCAGGCCGCGAAATGCCGGATCACGATCGGAATTAAATCCGCGATCCTGGCGTCCTGCCGGTTTGCGCAAGGTGAAGATCGTTTTCCCCCGAGGACAAAGTCGCTTTGCAAATTCCGCAGCTAGCGCCAGATCATCCGTTGCCTGACTGGCGCGAAGATCGACGATGAGCGCATTCACCTTTTTGCCGCCGAAATTGCTGAGACTTTTGTCCAAGGCTTGAAGATTTGCGCTGTTCAGCGATCCGAGGCGCACGTATCCGATACTTCCTGCGATAACCTCGCCGTAAAAGCCGCTCGGCGCTGCGCTCGGGACATTCTCCTTGCCGGACAAAAGCATCACGCCACGCGGCAGCCGAACCAGCAGGCCCTCAACAGTTGCCCGATTCAACTCGATGTCGGTGATTGCGTCCGAATTCGTGAAATTACCTTTCAGCAGCGTGATGACCGCCTGTAGATCGGCTGGGCCTAACGAATTGACCAAATCTTCTGTAGTCGGCGAAGCCGCTGGCAGTGCAGGCGATTTCGACTGCGCCTGCGGCAACCTTCCCGATGGGGACGGTGCAGGCGAAGTTGGCGCCGGCGACTGTGCGCCGAGATTCACAGCGAAGATGGAGATGGCGAACGTCGCCTGAAAAAATCGGGACATCACGGTAATTGGTCGATGTTAGCCGCAACAGCACTCAGAGCAATGTCGCGCCTGTAGTGACAATTCTCGAAATGGATTCGGGAGACGGCTTCGTATGCGCGTGCCCGCGCGGTTTCGATGGTTGAGCCAAGCGCTGTGACTGCGAGGACGCGGCCTCCCGCAGTCTTAATTTCACCGTCGTCGCGTTTCGTTCCGGCATGGAAAATTCGGACGTCTTCGAGCTTCGCTGCGTCGTCGAGACCTGAGATCGGTTTTCCAGTTTCGTATTTGCCCGGATAACCGGCGGACGTCAGCACGACTGTGACCGCAGCGCGCGTGTCCCATTCAATCGCGCACTGGTCGATTGTTCCATCAATCGTCGCTCCCAACAACGGCAGCAGATCTGATTTCATCCGGGGCAAAAGCGCCTGAGTCTCCGGGTCGCCGAAACGGCAATTGAACTCCAGCACACGCGCGCCATCGGTGGTGATAATCAAGCCAGGATAGAGAAGGCCACGAAACTCGACTCGCTGTTGGAGGAGACCACGCAGGAAGGGCTGCATGATTTCCGCCTCGAACTGCGATTGCAATTTGCTGTTCCAATTGTTGGCAGGGCTGAACGCGCCCATCCCGCCCGTGTTCGGCCCCTGATCGCCGTCCAACGCGCGCTTGTGATCGCGCGCTGAATCCAACAAAAGATAATTCGTTCCGTCTACGAGGGCGTGCAGCGAGCATTCCGTCCCGCGCAAAAATTCCTCGATCACGATGCGCCGGCCTGCGTCGCCGAAGCGGCGTTGATTCATCATCTCGTCAATCGTCGATTGAGCCATGGCGGCATCGGCGGCAATGGTTACGCCTTTGCCGAGGGCAAGGCCATCGGCTTTGATTACGACAGGAAATTTGACTCGCTCGCAGTATCGAAGTGCCTCGCCGCTGTCAGAAAACGTTTTCGCTTCTGCCGTGGGTATTTTCTGCGCGCGCATCAGTTCTTTCGCGAAAATTTTGGACGACTCAATGCGGGCCGCCGATTTGGTCGGACCAAACGCGCGCAATTTTTCGGCTGCAAACAGATCGACAATTCCCGCCGCAAGCGGATCGTCCGGGCCGACCACCGTTAAATAGACACGATTTTCCTTCGCGAACCGAACGAGCGCGTCCAAATCACTCGCGGCAATCGCGACGTTCTCGGCAATTTCGCCGGTGCCTGCGTTGCCCGGCGCGCAGAAAATGCGCCCCGCAAGCGGAGATTGCCGCAGTTTCCATGCTAGGGCGTGTTCGCGGCCGCCACTGCCAATAACCAAAATTTTCATCAAGGACGATGAATGGTAGGAAGAGCGCACCGCGCTGTCCAGGACGCCGCAGCGCGGTATCCCTACTTAGCGCGATTCAGCGGGCAAAATCGGCAACTCCAATTTCTCAGTGTGCCGAATGACCGTGAGGCTGGCGCTGACACCGATTTGTTCGCTGACCAGCACCTTGTGCAGATCGTGCACGCTCCCAATGGGCTGACCATTGAACGCCACAATCAGATCGCCCTCGCGCAAACCAGCGCGTTCGGCGGGACTGTTCTTCTCGAGTGAAACGACGAGCACACCGGTTTCGAGCGGCAAATTATAAAATCGAACCACGCGCCGATGCAGCGGCACATTTTGACCGGCAACGCCAATATAGCTGCGCCGGATTCTTCCGTCGCGAATCAGCCAACCGGCGACGAGCCTGGCCGTATTGCTCGCAATCGCAAAGCAGATGCCTTGTGCCGGGCGAATCATCGCCGTGTTCACGCCGATCACTTCCCCCGCGGAGTTGACGAGCGGTCCGCCGGAATTGCCCGGATTCAGCGCCGCGTCGGTCTGAACGATGTTGTCAATCAAACGACCCGATTGCGAATACATCGAGCGACCGAGCGCGCTGATCACGCCTGCGGTCACGCTTGCCTGGAAACCGAACGGGTTTCCAATCGCGATCGCCAGCTGGCCAACCCGCAAGTTTTCGGAATCGGCCAGGCGCACGTGAACTAACTGCGGCGCATCGATCCGGATCACTGCCAGATCGGTTTCTGGATCGTCGCCAATGAGCTGTGCCGGGTAATCGCGTCCGCCCGAAAGATTCACGCCAATGCGAGTTGCGGCGTGCACGACATGGCTATTGGTCAAAATGAAACCGTCGGGCGTAATTACAAATCCCGAGCCGTTTCCGGCAATGTCGCGCGGCTGATTTTTGCCCCGTTGTTGGACTTCGATGTTTACCACGGAGGGCGCGACGCGCTCAACCGCACTTACCACCGCGCGCGAGTACTCGTCTAATAGCGCTGCGTCAGCGGCCCCCGTTGCCGTCTCATTACGCGAGGGGCGGTCTGAATTTCCTTCGCTAAACAAGAATTCCGGTCGCGCAGCCCGTTCGAAATTCGTCGTTGTCATAGCATAAAACTTTCGAGCTGACCAATCCATTCGTCAACTACAGGTCCATCCAATCTATACATACCATTTGGAATGTTGCACTCCGCTGGTGCTTGGATTAAAAGAAGGCATGGCTAAGACGGCTTCTCCTCCGTCGGTCCTGGAACCCCAATGTCCGTCACGACTTGTGCTCGATCGCATTGCCGATAAATGGACGGCGCTCGTTATTCAGATCCTGGCGCGCGGAACGATGCGTTATGCCGAACTGCAACGCGCGATTGGCGGGATTTCGCAAAAGATGCTCACGCAGACTTTGCGCAGCCTCGAGCGCGACGGCCTCGTGCAACGCAAAGTGCATCCAGTCGTGCCGCCAAAAGTGGAATACTCACTGACGAGGTTGGGCCGGACCTTGATTGAGCCGTTGCACGCGCTTTGTCGCTGGTCGGAAAAGCACTTGGCCGAGTTGCAGACAAATCGAGCCCGGGCTAAGACCGTGGCAAGCGATGGTTGACCGTGGCGGCACGCGTGTCTGTTAGCT
>QHOV01000053.1 GCA_003218885.1 Verrucomicrobiota bacterium
TATTGAGATCACCGTAAAAAGCACTGTTGAAGGGACGCCTTGTCATCGGTGTGGCAAGATAACCACCCCATTTTATGGTGAAGATCGTGAGATCACGTGAAGGCCTCGATCATCGGATCGGCCACTTGGCTCTCGTGAGACCCCAGAAAAATGAGCAGCCAACCCCCATAGAGGTTGAAACAAGAGAGCGACCTCGCCATCCTTCGCCATCATCATCACAAGGCGAGGGATTGACAAAGGAGGTCGCTGTGGGAACCGTCATCCAAGACGTGCCACACATCAACCAGGGTAGCCAGCCACGCTGGGATCGATTCGAACGTGCGGACCTCTTCGAGCAGTATCGTGAGTTGCGAACGCAGGGCATCTCTGAGCGTCAAGCCGCCAAAGAGCTCAAGGTTCCTCGAACCACCCTGCAAGCTTGGCGCATATGGCATGACACCTTGGATATCTGTCCTCACGTTGCCGATTTCTTTCAGAGCGGGCCTGGCATGGCGTTCTTACACCGACTCGTGGTGGCTTTCCATATGGTCTGCGTCGAAGTCGGGGCCTGCGGCATTCGCTTGGTGTGTCTCTTCCTGAATCTGACGGGTCTCAACCGCTTTGTGGCGGCCTCCTATGGGGCGCAACAGCAGATCAATGTTCAAATTGAACAAGCGATGGTGGCTTACGACCAAGATGAAACCGCACGATTGGCCAAGGCGATGCCCAAAAAGGACCTCACTGTCACCCAGGACGAAACGTTTACCGGCGGCCTCTGTCTCATCACCATAGACCCCGACAGCAACTTCATTATTTTGGAACAGCTCGCTCAGGCCCGCGATCAAGTCAGCTGGAACGACGCCATGGCGCCAGCCCTGGCAAAGTTCAACTGCCGGGTCATCCAATCGACCAGCGATGAAGCGCCCGGGCTGTTGGCCTATGTGGAACACTATCTGGAGGCCCATCACTCCCCCGACGTGTTCCATGTGCAGCACGAGCTGGTGAAAGCCGTCTCCGGGCCCATGGCCACCAAAGAGCGAGCAGCACACAAGGCCGTGATCGAAGCCCAAGAGCAGCTCCAACGACTGCAAACCCACCCGATAAGCACGGGTGAGGCGCCCGACAAGCGCGGGCCGGGTCGGCCCTCCAAGGGACCCGTGAGCTTGGAACAAGCTCAACACGCGCTCGAATCGGCCACTGAGGAGCACGAGCGTCTCGCTGAGCAACGTACCAAGGTCCAACAAAGCATCCGGGGCCTTGGCCACGACTACCATTTTGTCGATCCCGAACGCGGGGTGCGCCGAAACGGCCAACTCATCGCTGCCGATATTCAAGAGCACATCGATCAGATTCGTACCGTGGCCCAGCAAGAAGGGCTCAGCCAGAGCTGTTTGGAGCGCATCGACAAAGCGGAGCGGGTGGTGCCGAAAATGCAGGGCACTATCGAGTTTGTCTCACGTTATGTCACTGAGCAAGTGGCTCAGCTTGAGTTAACGCCGCCGACCTCCTTTGTCATGCATGCCAAGCTCATCCCATCGTATTATCTCGATCGTATGGCCGAGACCCGAAGCGTCAGCGATGGCGCCCCCCTGCGCGATCTCGCCGAGCGGCTCCGCACTCCGTTGTTTGCGCCCGGCGGCGTGTTGAGCACGTTGAGCCCCAGAGCTCAGGACTATCTCCAGGACGAGGCCCAGCGACTTGCCGCCGTGTTCCAGCGCTCGAGCTCCAATGTGGAGGGGCGAAACGGCTACTTGTCGCTACGCAGCCATCAACTGCGAGGACTCGATCTGCCCCGCAAGCGACAGTGCTTCACCGCCATTCACAACTTTTTCCTCACCCGGTCTGACGGGACGACGGCAGCGGAGCGCTTTTTTGGTCAGAAACCCCGCTCGATGTTTGCGGCGATACTGGAATCGGTGGAGCTGGCACCCGCGCCGCTCAGTCCACCTCGAAAAGCATAGCGTGGCCGATCCGGTGATCGAGGCCAAAAATCGCACATTCCCCCTAATTTAGTGGTAAAATCACAAGTCATTGATATTGTTGACATTATTTTACAGCTCATCAGGCGTCCAAACGGCGTCCACAGGACATGTCGCAACAGGAAATCAAGGGGTGAGCTGCTCTCAACATCTGAAGTCCGGTGGTCTACCACTTAATCCGATGGAGTGTGGTGTCCCCCGCTCTGTCTCAAAAACTCACCAACTTTGCAAAACTGAGACTTTGATTAATGAGACGATTATCTGAGACTATCCTTGTAATTGATTTATATAGCCATATTTACAGGCAGCAACCACGCGCAGGGAGGTCTCAAAAATTGGGGGTTTTGTGAGACGCCACGAAAGGCTGTGTAGTCCTATTTTTATCTGGTATTAAGACTTAATAGTACTAAGCGTCAGTCGTCTTTAACTTTCGTTAGGGCTTGAACATTTCAAGGTGGCCCTCCAGCCGCAATCACCGGATTTTTTACGGTTAGGAGAGTCCCACGGATAATGCTCTGGACAGTATTTGCCATATTTTTCAGCAAAAACAATTAGTTATGAGATTTCTACCACCTGCGTGTATGATGGCACAGCGGTGCATACCGTCAACACACAAGACGTGAGACATGTTTTATTCACTTGACAACTCATTGATAAATAATCATATAGAGCTTACCGTAAATTTAGCGTCCATTGCGGCTGGAGGGCCAGATTCGTAAGAATCACCTCATGCTCCCATCGGTTTTTTATGAGAAAATGTTGCTGGACTGGAAAGTCAGGCGTAGCATCTGTCTCGCAGCTCACGAAGGCTGAAAAGGCGGGTCACAAGGCCCCGGTTGGGCGAGGGCCCGCGGCGAGGGCCCCGGGCTCGTACGGCGCGGGGCCATGAGGAGAAAGAAGCATGGCGTATGATCTCTTGATCAAAAACGGGCGCGTCGTCGACGGCACGGGCGAGCTAGGATTTATCGCGGATGTCGCGGTGCAGGACGGCAAGATCGTCGGGGTCGGCAAATATGCCGGTGCCGCCGCCAAGCGCACCATCGACGCCGCGGGGCGCGTCGTCGCCCCCGGGTTCATCGATCATCACACCCATTACGACCCCCAGGCGGTGTGGGATCCCCTGTGCAGTTCCAGCGTGCAGAACGGCCACACCATGGTCATTGTTGGCCAATGCGGCCAGGTGATCGCGCCGACGCGCCCGGGCGACGGCGCGTGGTACCTGGAGTTTTTCGCGGACGCCGAGGCGATCCCGCTCAGCACGATCAAGGCGGGCGTTGACGTCACGTGGGAATCGGTCGGCGAGTACTTAGACGCGCTGGGAAAGAAGCGCGGCATCAATGTCGGGACCCTGGTCGGCCATTCCGGCATTCGCCGCTATGTGATGGGCGAGGCGTCATCGGAGCGCGCCGAGGCGACGCCGGAGGAGCTCGCGACCATGCAACGGCTGGTCCGCGAGGCGATGCAGGCGGGGGCGCTCGGGTTCAGCACCGCCCCGGCGCGTCGGCGCGACCCGGCCGGGTGCGCCACCGACGCGGAGCGCTCGGCGCTCGCCGGTGTGCTGGCGGAACTGGGTACGGGCCTCATCCAGGTCAGCGGCGGTGGGCTCGGTGGGACCAAAGCGTCGCACATGCTCGCCCGCTTGCTCTCGGCCGGGACGGGCCGCCCCGCCATCTACAACCTGCTCTCGCAGTCGATCGAAAACCCCGAGGAGCATAAGGAACACCTGCAGTGGCTGGCTGATGCCTTCAAGTCGGGCGCTCGGGCGTATGGCTCCTGCACCTCCTGCGTTCAGGGGCCGATCTTCGACCTCCGGCTCGGGCTCGATGTCCCACAGGACGAGGATTTGACGAACCCGAATGGCATCTTCCACGGGATGCCGACGTGGGACGATGTCATGTCCCGGCCGTATCGGGAGCGGATGGCCGCCTTCCGCGACCCGGAAACGCGCAAGGCGCTGAGCGCCGAGGCGGTGGAGGGCACCGTCGCCCAAGCCGCTCCGATGACCGACCGGCGGGGGCAGGCGCGCGGCTATTTCAACCGGCGCTGGGACCTCGTGCAGGTCTATTTGGCCACCAAGAAGCAGCACCAGGCGCTCCAGGGCAAGAGCGTCGAGCACATCGCCAAGGAGCAGGGCAAGAGCACGATCGATGCCTTCCTCGACCTGTCCGTCGACGAGGAATTGCACACCCTGTTCCAGATCGTCGAGCGCGGCACCGATCCGAAGGCGCAGAAGGAGATCCTCGGCTCGAACTATACCGTGATCGGGACCAGCGATGGCGGCGCGCGTCCGCATGCGCATGACCGCGATGACTACAGCACCACGTTGCTGGGTCACTGGGTGCGCGAAGAGCAGGTGATGTCTCTGGAAGAGGCGGTCCATCGGCTCACCGGCAAGACCGCGCTGATGCACGACCTCCCCGATCGCGGCTTCATCGCCCCGGGGATGGTGGCCGACATCACCATCTTCGACCCCGAGACCATCGCGAACAAGCCGCGCGAGCTGGTGCACGACCTTCCGGACGGTGGTGCGCGCGTCAAGGCGGTCCCCACCGGGATCGATCATGTCATCGTCAATGGCGTGGGGCTGTTGGAAAACGGCGAGCATACCGGCGCCTTCCCCGGTCAGGTCATCCGCGGCCCGCTGTACCAAGGCGCGTAAGCGTCAGTCGCAGACCGACGCAGTCGAGCATGCCCGGACGAACTCCGGGCATGCCGGCAGGTCGCCGGTCTCAACGAACCCGTTGCAAAACACTTTTGACAAAATATGATATAAACTAGAGGTTTGGGGTATTTTTATAAACCTCCCCCAGAGACATATTCTTGACGAAATGTCCATGCTGTCTAAAAGTCTCTTCTACCCGCTCAAGAAGCTTTCGTTGTCTTGTATTCTCTTCTGC
>QHOV01000054.1 GCA_003218885.1 Verrucomicrobiota bacterium
AAGAATATTCTATTTCGTCGGGTATAATCTCTTCGCGAAGCGTGCTGGCGTAGTATTCACGGGTAAGGTAATCGGCGAAATCATCAAGCGTGAGGCCTCGATTTGCCAGCCATGCTTCCGTTTCCTCGGCAGTGATCAAATCGTATTCGTAACGAAAAGCTTCTGCTGCGCCCGAAATTGCGGACTCGCCTGGCTCTACGTCTAGCTCATCCGCCCGTCTTTCCGCTGCAACTTGGTGGAGAAATTCTTTCCATTTTACATCTAACTCGCCCCTGAAAATTGCCGCATCGATTGCATCGCGCGCAGTATACTCCTGTCCTCCGCATGCACACACTACCAAGTCAAGGCCCGAGGTCGACTCCGTCAGCTCCATTTAAAAGCCCAAATTTCTACAGCATTTCGGAAAGAAAGTCGAGCCTGTCGTTAAGCGCTCGCCATTAGCGATTTGACCCAGCAGGCGTGCGAACGCACGGTTCGTCCATCCCATGCCGACCGCTTCCCTTCAGGCTCTGCTCGCGAAATCGATTGATTATGCGGGAATGTTCCCGCCGTGCAGTCTTGCGCTCGAACCAGCCTTGCAGAGCCACGCGAAATATGCGCGGTCGCCCGAAGCGTGGATGCTCAACACATTCGTCCTTCCCGTTGAACAATTCGACTCAACCAAACAACTCCTTTCGCAATTCGATCCTTTGCATCCGCTCCGCGTCGCTGCCCTCGCACCGAAGACCGCGGATGCGGATGCCTTTCTCGACGCCCTCGAAGAGGCCGACGCGGCGATTCGTTCGTTTTCCAGATACGATGTCGATCTCCTTTCGATTAGTCACCTCGAGATGTTCTTGCCGCATGATGTGGATCTTGCACTACTGGAAGAGGCCCGATCGATCCTCGGTGATTTGCCAGTTTTCTGGGAAGCGCCACCTGACAGAGCAGAGCAAACCGCCGCGTTGCTGGCGGAACACAATTCCGATGAGGACGCGGCAACGTTCGGTTACAAATTGCGCACCGGCGGAGTGACAGCGGATGCATTTCCCACTTCGACGCAGATCGCCGGCGCCCTAGTGACGCCGGCAACGCATCAACTCCCGATAAAGTTTACGGCGGGGCTGCATCATCCCATCCGCCAATTTCGCGGTGAAGTGAAAACAAAGATGCATGGATTCCTCAACGTGCTCGGAGCTGCAGTCCTCGCCGCTGAGCATCGGTGGAATGCACAACAGGCCGCGATCATGCTGGAAGATGAAAACGCAGCGTCGTTTTCATTTGGCGAAAATTGTTTCGCGTGGCGCGAGTGGAAGATCGATACCGAACGGCTGCAATATCGTCGAAGGTTCGTTGTGTCGTTCGGCAGTTGCAGCTTCGACGAGCCGCGCGAGGATTTGCGTGCGCTCGGATTCCTGTAAGGTAGGGGCGGTTCACCTGAACCGCCTGCGGCGGAGAAACATGCGCGACGGGCGATTGAGGTCAATCGCCGCTACCTATGCCACTAGAATCATTCATCGACGTTTCAGCCGATTCGCATTTCCCCATCCAAAATCTTCCCTTCGGTGTCTTTCAGCGGAAAGGTGGTAAACCTGGTGTGGGAGTAGCCATCAGTGATTTGGTTGTCGATCTCTCCGTTCTCGAAGAACTGGGTCATTTTCGCGCGCCGGAATTTCAGGACCAAAAAGTCTTTTCGGAAGATTCACTAAACAAGTTTCTCGCGCTCGGGCGCCCGGCATGGCGAAAAACGCGCGAGATCCTGCAACGTCTTCTCTCGGCTGAGACGCCCACGCTGCGCGATGACGCGCAGCTGCGCAAAAAAGTTTTTCATACGCAAAGAGACGTGGTGATGAAACTGCCGGCCTGCATCGGCAATTACACCGATTTCTATTCGTCGTATCATCACGCACACAACGTCGGCACGATGTTGCGAGGGCCGGAGAATGCTCTGATGCCGAACTGGAAATGGCTGCCGGTGGCGTATCACGGACGCGCCAGCTCGGTTGTCGTAAGCGGGACTGACGTGCACCGGCCAAGCGGCCAGATCAAATCGCCAGACGCAGCGGTCCCAACGTTCGGTCCAACCAAAAGCCTCGATTACGAATTGGAAATGGCATTCCTGATTGGGCCTGGAAATTCGCTGGGTAAGCCGGTGCCAAGCGATCGTGCAATCGATCACATCTTCGGTTTTGTCCTAATGAATGATTGGAGCGCGCGCGACATTCAAGCATGGGAGTATCAACCGCTCGGCCCGTTCCTGGCCAAGAACTTTTGCACGAGCATTTCGCCATGGGTCGTCACACTGGAAGCGCTCGAACCTTTCAGGAAACCGCTTCCGCTACAGGACCCTGAGCCGCTTCCGTATCTCCGCGGGGAAAATGATTTCACGTTCGACATTCATCTCGAAGCGCACTTGCAAACTTCAGCGATGAAGGCGCCCCAGATCATCACCCGCACAAATTTCCAAAATCTTTACTGGAGCGTCGCGCAGCAACTTGCCCACCACACCGTGAATGGCTGCAACCTGAAACCCGGTGATTTGTTGGCGAGCGGCACGATCAGCGGAGCAAGGGAAGAATCGCGCGGTTGCATGCTCGAATTAACCTGGCGCGGCGCCAATCCATTAAAGCTGCCGAACGGCGAAACCCGCAAATGGCTCGAAGATGGCGACACCCTCACCATAAGTGGCTGGTGCCAGGGCGACGGCTATCGAATTGGTTTCGGCGAAGTAGCCGGACGAATCATTGGAAGTGACGCGTGAATAGCAACAAGATCGACCCCAAGCGCGCTGTTGTCTTTGCGCGATGGGTTTCCTGGATCGGGCATCCGTTGGTTTTCATTAGCCTGTCGGTCGCCATTATCATTGTCTTGCGCCTGGCTAGCCGCGCAGGTCTCGCACTTTTCCTGACTCTGTTGGCGACACTGATTCTGCCGATGGCACTTTTGCTTTTCCGTGGAGTCCGGTCGGGCCAATGGAGCGACGTAGACGTTTCCGTTCGCGCGGAACGCGTCCGATTTTATCCGCGCGCGATTCCAATTTCGGCGGTGGCCGTGATTGGACTTTGGCTTCTGCGCGCGCCTGCTTTCGCATTGCGCGGGGCCGTGGTGACGTGGTTCGTGCTCGTTGTGGCTGCGCTAGTCAACTTTCGAATCAAGCTGTCGTTGCACGCGCTTTTCGCTTTTTACAGCGCGATCATCCTTTTTGTGATCCATCCGCTCGTCGGCGCGATTGCTTTCGTGCTGGCCTTCCTCGTCTTCTGGTCGCGGCTTTATCTGGAGCGCCATGACCTGCTGGAAACGCTGCTCGGCGCTTCGCTCGGCTTACTGGGTGGACTGGTCACGGCCTGGTAGAGGCTGCCGCGGCGGGCGCACCGGAGGGAAGGGCGGACAACGCATCAACCCCGAGCTTTCGGAGTCAATAGCGCACGCGAACCAAAAACAGTCCTTCGGCGGGCGCGGCAAAACGGGCTGCGCCGACTGAGCCCGAGTTCAAGCGCGCAGTGACATCGTTGATGCGCATTTTGCCAAGCGCACATTTCACAAGCGAACCGACGATTAATCGGACCATCTTGTAAAGAAAACCGTCGCCATCGAATTCAATTGTCACACAAGGACCTTTTTGCCGGACGCGCACAGAATAAATCGTGCGGATCGTGCTCTGTTCTGGCTTCCCGCGATTAGCGGCGAAGCCGGCGAAATCATGGGTGCCGACGAAATGTTTAGCAGCTTCCTTAAGCGCCTTCAGATCGAGCGGGTGGGGGACGTGCCAGGCGCGGCTGTATTCAAATGGAGGCAAAACGGGTGCGCACCAGATTCTGTAGCGATAGATTTTTCCTTTTGCCGACAGACGCGCGTGGAAATTGTTTGATACATATCCGCAGCGAAGAACGCGTATCGCGGGAGGCAGCAACGCATTGAGCGCTTCGACCCAACGCGCAGGTGGCAAAGGTTTACCCGACAGATCGACGTGTGCGCACTGCGCGAGGGCGTGAACGCCTGCGTCCGTTCGTCCGGCCCCGTGAACGCGCGCTGGCGTGCCGGTGATGCGGCCAAACGCGCGTTCGAGATGATCCTGAATAGTATTGCCATGAGATTGGCTCTGCCAGCCGGCGAATTCTGTGCCGTCGTACGCAACGATGAGTTTTAATCGTCGTGCCATTGCCATCCTCGTGATCCGTGATCAGTGAACAATGATCGGTAGCAAAATTTTGCTGTTCACGAATCACAGATTACCGATCATTCTTCCTTGTTGCGATCGCGGCACGCCAGTCGAGATAGCTCTGCAAAATCATTTGCGCAGCTACCTGATCCACGTAGCCGCGAGTGTGCCGCGTTTTCTTGCCTGCATCACGCAACGCCCGGTGTGCTGCGGCGGTGGTCAGCCTTTCATCCCAAGTGACGACGTGGCATGGTAGAATCGCTCGCAGCTTTTCTACAAACTGGAGCACTTCAGTCGCGGCCACGCCGATCTGTCCATTCAGCTGCTTGGGTAAGCCCGCAACGACATGATCAACTTTCTTTTCACGGACGATTTCCGCGACGCGTGATGACGCCTGCTCGTTTGCTGGGATTGTCTCGAGCGGATGCGCCATCAACTGTAACTCATCAGAGATTGCCGCGCCGATGCGCGCCCGTCCAAAATCGAGAGCCAAAATTGGATTCATTGCGGGTCACGTCATTGCAGTTCCGGCGGAATCTTGCCGATTAGATCCTTGATCCTTTCAGCTTCATGTCGGTGACAAATCAAAAGTGCGTCTGGCGTCCGCACGACGATAAGGTCATGAACTCCAAGCAGTGCGACCGCCGTGCCGTCTTCCTCGAAAACAATGTTGTTGCTGGAATCGAGTGCGGTGATGCTGCGGTTTGCAGCGTTTCCATATTTGTCCTTCTCAAAATAATTCGCCACTGCTCGCCAGCTTCCGATGTCATCCCAATCGAAACTGGCCTCCACCACAAGAACGCGATCCGCCTTTTCCATAATTGCGTAATCGAATGAGATGCGCGGCAGTTTGCTGAAGCGTTCACGCAAGGCGTTCTCGAAATTCTCCGGAGCCCGAACTTGGGAAATGAAATCAGCCAACTCCGGCGCGTGACGGTTGAATTCGCGGAGCACTGTAGGGACTGACCAAACGAACATT
>QHOV01000055.1 GCA_003218885.1 Verrucomicrobiota bacterium
AACGAACGCCGTTACATCGTGATCAAGCGGGAAGTGCCCGCGACCACTGCAAACGCGCTGCGTGAGAAACTTCGGGCGGGCAATTTGCGCGGAATTTATTTCGAGCACGACGCCACGCGCATCTACCCAAACGGCTCCATGCTTTGTCATGTCATCGGATTTACCGACTTTGATCATCACGGGATTCAAGGCGTGGAAGCCTCGATGGAGGAATATCTCCACGGGCAGGACGGCTATCGTTTCATCGAGCACAACCGAGCCGGCCAGGAGATCGTGCCTTACCGCGGACAGGAGCGCGCTCCACGCGACGGCTACCAGATCCATCTGACCGTCGATCTTGGTCTGCAGAACATCGTGGAGAATGAAATCGACGCCGCGATGGCGCAATATTTCCCGCAAAAAGCCACCATTATTCTGATGCGGCCGCAGACCGGTGAAATCCTGGCGATGGCCAATCGGCCGCATTTTGACTTAAACCTCCGCTCGGAGGCCCGGCCTGATCAGATGAAAAACCGGGCGATCATTGACATGATGGAGCCGGGCTCCACCTTCAAGATTGTCGCAGCCGCCGCAGCTCTCAATGAACGCAAGGTGCGGCCTGATTCGTCGATTTTTTGTGAGAACGGTCTCTGGAACTTCGGCGGCACCGTCCTGCACGATCATCGCTCGTTTTCGTATCTCAGTGTGCGCGAGATTCTCATCAAATCGAGCAATATCGGAGCGGCCAAACTTGGCCTCAGTGTAGGCGAGCAAAAGTTTTACGAATACATTCGACGCTTCGGATTCGGCGAGCGCACGGGAATTGAGCTGCCCGGCGAGATCAACGGGCTCATCCGGTCTCCGAAATCTTGGAGCAAAATCTCGATCACCCGTATTCCGATGGGGCACGAAATCGGGGTGACGCCACTGCAAATGACGGTGGCAATGGCGACGATTGCCAACGGCGGCAAGTTGATCATGCCGCGCATTGTGAAATCGATCACAACGTCGGACGGCAAAAGCATCAGTTCACTTTCTCCAGTGGTGCTGCGTCAGGTTATTTCTCCTGAAACCGCCAGAGAAATTGGTGATGCGCTACGAGGCGTCGTGAGCGACAGCGGGACCGCCGCCGCCGCGGCCGTGCCAGGCTTTACCATTGCTGGAAAAACCGGAACCGCGCAGAAAGTTGATCCTCGAGGCGGATATGAAGAGGGAAAGTACGTCGTTTCTTTCGCTGGCTATCTTCCGGCCGAGCATCCCGAGTTTGTCGGTCTCGTGGTGCTCGATGATGCGCAGACGAGCAAACCGGAGTTGAATTACGGCGGGCTTGTCGCGGGGCCGATCTTTTCCCATCTTGCGGAGAAGGCCGCCCGCTATCTCGATCTTGAGCCGCATGAGGAGATTCGCAAAGCGCTTCCCGTGGAGCGAGTCGAAAAACCGCCGCCGGCAGAGCGAGCCCGCAAGACTGCCTCGGCGGAACGAATCGCCTTAACCAATGCCGCACGCCATTGAATGCCTCGCCGCGGCATGTTGAAACCTCATGCAGCTCAAGACTCTCCTCGCCGCGACTCCAGTTCGCCAAGTCATCGGGTCACTTGATCGCCCAGTGGAAAACATCGCGTATGACTCGCGGCGAGTGCAAAGAAACAGCTTGTTCGCGGCATTGCGGGGCGAGAAAACCGATGGCCATCAATTCATTGGTCAAGCCATCGACAAAGGCGCGTCGGTGATCGTTGCTGAACACGAGAACAACGATCCGCGCGTCACCTGTCTCGTTGTTGACAACACGCGCACTGCGCTTGCAGACCTTTCGGCAGCTTTTTACGGGCACCCGGCGCGGAAATTAAAACTGGCGGCGGTCACGGGCACGAATGGCAAAACTACGACAACGTTTCTCATCAAACATATCTGTGAACGGGCCGGCTTGCGTTGCGGATTAGTCGGAACCGTGCGCTACGAGATTGGCGAGCGAATCCTGCCGGCCATCCGCACGACGCCGGAATCGCTCGATTTACAAGAGCTGCTTGCGCAGATCGCCAACGCCGGCTGCAAGGCCGCGGCGATGGAAGTTTCTTCGCACGCGCTTGCGCAGGATCGCACTCGTGGCCTCGAATGGAACGTCGCCGTTTTTACAAATCTCACCCAGGACCATCTCGATTTCCATGGCACAATGGAAAACTACTTCGGCTCCAAAATGAAGCTGTTCACAGGACTCGTGAACCAGACAAGAAAGCGCAAACCTGTTGCAATCGTCAATATCGATGACCGCTACGGCCAGCAACTTCTCGACAAAATCGACAAACGCGTGGCGGTTGTCACTTATGGAATGGGGACGCGCGCAGACTTCCGCGCTTCAAATTACCGCGCTGAGTTCGGCGGCACATCCTATCAACTGGACGCCCAAGGCAAGAGTTACCTGGTGCGCCTCCCACTAATTGGCCGGTTTAACGTGACGAACTCTGTCGCGGCGCTGGCTGCAGCCAATGCTCTGGGAATCAACCTGCGGAACGCGGTGTTTAGTCTCGCCAAGTCGCCGCAAGTGCCGGGACGTCTGGAATTGGTTCCGGCCAGACGACAATTTCAAGTGTTCGTCGATTACGCGCACACACCCGACGCGCTGGGGAACGTTCTTAAAACGCTGCGGGAGCTGGAGCCGGAGCGATTGATTGCCGTCTTTGGCTGCGGGGGCGATCGCGACCGGCAAAAACGCCCGTTGATGGCTGAGATGGCAGATCGCCTTGCTGACTACTCCATCATCACGTCCGATAATCCGCGCAAGGAAGACCCGGGCGCCATCATCGCGGAGGTCGAAAAAGGATTTCGCTCAAATCGATATGAAAAAATTGTCGATCGCACACAGGCCATTGATCGCGCCGTTGCGCTCGCCCGACCGCACGACATTGTATTGATTGCGGGCAAGGGACACGAAAATTATCAGGAGTTCGGCGATTACACGATCCCGTTTGACGATATTCAGGTCGCGCGTCGGGCGATTGAGGATCATCCAGTGGAGTTTTGACTTTATCTGTTAGCATGAATCCATTTCCACTTTCTAGAATCGCGCAGTTTGCCGGATGTTCGCTCGCATCCGGAGATGGAACTGTAGTGATCGCCAAGGTCAGTAGCGATTCGCGCACTGTTAAGCCGGGCGAATTATTCGTCGCGTTACGCGGCGAAAATTTCGATGGACACGATTTCGTCGAATCCGCCGCTAAAGCTGGCGCGGCCGGGGCGATTGTCGATTCCAACTGGAAGGGGAGCGTCCCCAAAAATTTCGCGCTTATCCGAGCGAAAGACACGTTACAGGCGTACCAGGAACTCGCTGCCAACTACCGGAAATCACTCACGCTAAAGGTGGTCGCAATCACTGGAAGCAACGGCAAGACGAGCACGAAAGACTTTGCCGCAGCAGTGCTGGCTCGCCGTTTTCGAGTCACGAAAACAGTAGGAAATTTCAATAATCACGTCGGCGTGCCCCGAACAATTTTGGAGGCCACTTCGGGCGATGAAGTCGGTGTCTGGGAGATCGGCATGAACCACCCGGGTGAAATTGCGACGTTGGCGAAAGTGGCAGCCCCCGACGTGGCCGTTATTACAAACATTGGTTTGGCGCACCTCGAGTTCATGGGATCGCGCGAAAGAATTGCGGAGGAGAAAGGAGCGCTTGCAGAGGCTGTGGGTCCCGAAGGAACAGTCATTTTGAATGCAGATGATCCATTTACCAAGGACATAGCAACCCGGACGCGCGGGAAAGTAATTTTAGCCGGCACCACAACGGGCACTATTCAAGCCGCTGACATTAGCCAGAGCGGAACCGGAACAGATTTCACGATTCTCGAGGGCGCGCATCGCTGCCGCGCCCAGTTGCCCGTGCCCGGACTGCACATGGTGCAGAACGCGCTGCTAGCGGTTGCGGCAGGTCGCGTCTTTGGTGTGTCGCTGGAGGATTGCGCCGCCGGCCTGCTCGCCGCGCCGCTCACAAAGGCGCGTTTGCAAATCAGGGATATCGGTGGCGTGCAATTTCTCGACGACAGTTACAATGCAAATCCCGATTCGATGAAGGCAGCGTTGCGTACATTGGTGGAACTGGACGCCGATGGAAAGCGCATCGCGGTCCTGGGCGAAATGCGCGAATTGGGCGATGAATCCGAGCGTGGACATCGCGAGGTAGGCGAAACCGCGGCCGCGCTAAAGATCGATCAGTTGATCGCGATCGGAAACGCCGCGGCGGCGATTGCTGACGGCGCAAGACATGCAGGCTTGCGAAAAACGACCGTTGTAAACTCGACATCGGAAGCGGCAGAACTTTTGAATGAAATCGCGGGGCCTGGTGATCTTATCCTGATCAAGGGAAGTCGCGCCGCGCGAACGGAGGAAGTCATCAACCAATTCGAGCTGCATCATTCATCATTCGCCACCTCGCCATGATGTATTACCTCCATCGGCTGAGCGATCATTTCATCGGGTTTAATGTTTTCCTTTATGTCACTTTTCGAGCCATTGCTGCGGCCGTCACGGCTTTTCTGGGCACGTTGATTTTTGGCAATTTTATCATTCGAAAACTGACTGCCCTGAAGTTGGGACAACCGATTCGCGGCGCGGCAGAGGTTCACCGCCTTGCCGAGCTGCACGGCGGCAAGCAAGGCACGCCCACCATGGGCGGTGTGCTGGTTATCGGAGCTGTTTTTGTGTCGAGTGTTATCTGGGCTCGTCTGGACAACCGCTTCGTCTGGCTGGCTTTGTTCAGCATGGTCTATCTCGGGGCGCTTGGCTTCGCCGATGATTACCTCAAGGTGACGAAGAAGAAATCGGACGGGATCAGCGGTCGGATCAAACTCGTTTTTCAGATCGCCCTTGCTGCAATCGTCACAGCTGTTTTTCTCACGAGCCCATTGCTGGAAGTGCAGGCGCGCTCTTTGTACGTGCCCTTCGTCAAGGCGCCAGTCATCACCAATATGGGCTGGTTTACCTTTGTTTTTTTTGCTCTCGTCATTGTCGGTTCCTCAAACGCTGTGAACCTCACCGACGGGCTGGATGGCTTGGCGATCGGTTGTACTATTACCGCGGCATTTGCATATGCGTTGCTTTCTTACGCGGCTGGCAATTTCCGGATCGCCGAATATTTGCAGGTCCCGTTTTATCCGTTTG
>QHOV01000056.1 GCA_003218885.1 Verrucomicrobiota bacterium
TCTTGAGTTATCGTGGCGCGGCGATGTTCTCTTGCCTCGATCGGTGCCTCGCCATTGGTTGAAATTTCCGTTTTCATCATGCACAACGATCCACTTGCCACTGTGCCGATGTGAAAGACGATGTTTCTTGTCTACTTATGCCGAGCCGGCATAGTTGGATCGACAGTGGAACTTCGGCACCTTCGTTACTTCGTCGCTGTGGCAGAGGCGGAAAACGTCTTGCGCGCGGCGACGCAGAAACTTCATGTTTCGCAACCAGCCGTGAGCCGGCAAATCCGCGACTTGGAAGACGAACTCGATGTGCAGTTATTCGAGCGCACCGGCAAAGCGGTCAATTTGACTGACGCAGGCCGTGTTTTCTTAAGAGAAGCGCGCGCGGTTCTCGAGCGAACAAACGAAGCAGTGCGGAACGTGCGCGATTTCGCGCAAGCCGGTGAAACAGAGCTACACGTTGGTTATGCGCCGACACTCAGCGGACACATCTTGTCAGCAACAATGCGCGCTTTTCAAAAGGCAATGCCTAACGTTCACGTGAAACTGCACGATTGGAGCAGCGAGGAAATTGCCGTTGGCCTGCGAGATGGACGACTAAAGGTGGCCTTAATCGCCCGTGCGCTGGAGCGTGGGCCATTTCGTGATTTCCGTTTTGAAGAATTGTTACGCGAGCATGTTCGGCTGGCGGTGCCGCCGAACCATCCATTTGCACGACGTCGTTCCGTCTCGCTGGCCGATGCGGCACAAGAACTGTTTGTAGGATTAACGCGCGAAGATTTTCCGGATTATCACAGGTATCTTGCGAGCCTGTTCGCTTCGGTAAAAAACAAGCCGCGAGTGATAGAGGAACATGATGGCATGACCAGCGTTGTCTCCGCCGTCGAAGCCGGCACAGGTGTGGCCGTTGCGGTGGAAGCGCTTGGTTACACTCTCGGTAATCGGGTGAAGTTAGTGCGACTCACTCCCGAGCCAAAGCCAATTTCTTTCGGCATCGCCGCGCGCAAAGGACGCCTTACTCCCGCGACAGAGAAATTCTGGCAATGCGCAAGGGACGCGGCCGCGTCAATCGGAGTCTTTTCGAAAAAGTAGCATCGCGACAATCTCGCAACGGTTCTTCAATCGTCGTCAGAGCGCGCTTGCATCAGGTGGTCGACAGCGTGCATTGCCTCTGCCGCATCGGGTCCTTCGATACGGATGCGCACGTTTGTGCCTTCCGGTGGGGCCAGCGTCATTAGGTCTAGTACGCTTTTGCCGTCCACTTCATTGCCATTGTAGCCGACTCGCACATTGGAATGAAACGGAAGCATGGTGCGCACGAACCTGGATTCCGACCAGATGTAATGCCTCTTTTTTACCGTGATTTCCTTTTCCAGCTTCTTGACTCCATTCCTTGGATCGGTCGTGCGATTCGAAGGTGGTGTCATGTGCCGTATAATTGCTTCAATCGTTCTGCTCATAGATTTTACCTCCGTTATTTGAAGTTTTCGTGCTAACACGATCCGCCTCGCACGTGGCGTTTGGGAAAGACGATGTTTCTTGTCTCGATATGCCGACTCGGCATACTCGAATCGACGGTGGAACTGCATGTTCCGTCGTTATCTCAGAGGTTGCAGCGCGTAGAAGCAGCTGCTTCGGAGAAATGATGGAGCGGAAATTGCCTAACGAGCAGGCGTAAGATCGAGATCGTGATCATGGTTTCAGCCCTTGTCAGGGTGGGCTCCTGAAGACGATGGCGTTCGCGTCGAGTTTTGCGAAGGCGCAAACTCCAAACGCAACTTCAGTTGGGCAAAACCAGACAACGTTTCCACTCCGGTCTGCCAGCGTGCCAAAATCTTAGCAGTATTAGCGGTAATTCCTTGTCGATTTCTTGCTTTCATAATTTTTCCGCGTTCCCGCCGCCTGGGAAATTGAGCGCCCGTTGGGTTGGGGCGATGACCTCTGGTCCGCGAAACGCCCGCGCAGTTTGCTCGAGCACCTCGATTCTGGTGTTGAATTTGAGCTGATCGAAAAACAACGCCTCGGTAGCGATGAGCCAAATTGTGAAACAAACCATCAGCGTGCGGAGCGGGAATGGTTTCAAAGATTCGATCATTTTCATGATTGAGACATACGCGTGACCCAGCGCTCCGCTGCTTCGCGTTCGAGAGATTTTCCAGTATACCTGGCGAGGTTGTCCTTACTCCCTCGTTAGAGATAGCAAGCTCGTCGGCCCCGCGAACCACGATCGTGTCGCGCAAAATAGCAAATCGTGTCCTATCGATCGAAAAGGAGAATCAGGATCCTTTCTCGTGCGGCACTGCAAACAAGCGGAAATAACCAATGAGAGATGAATACCCGGAAGCGCGCCGCGTTACGTTTGTTCTCGTAAGATGCTGACTTGCCAGGTGCGGTTTTCCCAGCGCTGGTCGCGTTTCCAGAGGAGCGTAAATGCAAACACTGAAATGGCCGCCCACTGTGCGCTCGGAAAGTCTGCAAACCAAAGATTCAATTCATCTTGGTGGATTGTGTCCAATTCGTTATCCCGCGCCCAATCGTCGATTGACCAAGCAATCGTCGCCTCCGCCGGTAGGATGATCCGCAAAATTTTGCCGCGCACGACACGCCGCAGAGGATGACGAAGAGTCCAAATCTCGTATCGACTCTGCACTGGATTTACGACGTAGCGTTGGTACGCCGGCTCGACACGGTCGAAGCAAACGTCGTCATGCCGGCTGCGCACGAGCGAAACATATTCAGCGTGCGACCAGCAAAGAGGCATTGCCGCGCCAGTCGGACAACCGCGTTTCATTCTCGCATGCGGCAGATCGTTACCGTCCCACACCTGTTCAGGGATCATGCCGCCTTGATTAGAAAAGTTTTCGATTGTCGTGATGAACGGTTTTGGATCGCGCCCCGCAGCCAGCTCGTAATGCCCGCGTTCTCCCGTCAAAATCGGCCAGCAACGTCCAACGCCCGTTCCGTCGAAAGCGCTGCCGTCATCTCTTTGTCCGTAGCAATCATGATTGTATCGACGCCACCCCGGGCCTTGCGGCAGGTCATGTTTAAGCACGCGATCAATCACTTCGATTGAGTCGCGCACCAGCGGGTCGTTCGCGTCGCGAATACCGTACCGTACCAGATGAAGGAAATCGCCGCTGACCACATTTCGCGCCGGATGCAAGCCGCCGCCATTTGCGATTTGAACCATGGTCGTATTGGGATCGGCATGCGGATCTGGAGCGCTCGGGTCAGTTGGATTAATGCGGATGTAATGACGAGGACGACCCGCGACCAGCTCGCCCTCCGTCGTGACCGTCCACTCTTCGAGGTGCGCTGCCAGCCAGTCGGCATATGCGAAAATAAAATCTGCAAGACTTGTTTCGTCGTATTCTCCGGCCCACTCCGCGGTGCAAGCGAGAGCAGCGATCACAATGGCGAGCGTCGAAGGCGAATAGCCGGCGTTTTCTTCCCAGCGATCCTGCGCGGTAACCGGCCCTCGTAAAATCAGGTTTGCCGCGGCGCGCACAATCATTACCCGGGGATTAAACAAGCCGAGCGCGTCCCGTTCGTGCAAACGCCACGCCAGAAGTATCGGGAAAGCAATCTGGTCAAGCTGTAGCCCGGACCAATAAGCGGTGCCGTCGATCCAGCTATTTTGTGGGAAACTGCCGTCCGGCCGCTGAATGGCCGCCAGCCAGATCAACGCGCGCAGCGGAGTGCTTATCTGACCCGTCGCGAGGAGGGCGGTTGCGCTGTGCACAAGGTCGCGGGTCCAAACGAGATGATAACCACCGAGATCGTCGTCGCTCTTGGTTTCGCCCCAGGGAATACTCAGCGATGCAACCAGCGCGCCTTGAAAAACTTTGTCTTCATGCGCCAGCAGCACGCAACGGCTGAGCCGATACATGCCGCCGGCATCCGACGTGTCGTTACTAAAATCGAACTTAGGATTCACCACTGCACGTTGCCACTGACGTACATACGCCTGGCAATGTGACTCAAACGACTCGGCCAGCGATTGAAATAACTTCGTGGCCGCGCTCTGATAACTTCGGCCAAACCCAACAGCGATTGTGAATTCACCGTTCTCTGGCAGATCGATTTCGCCGGTCAGTGCGATGTTGCCTTGCTCGGCGATGGGGAATTCCCAGTCCATTTTGAAATGCTGCATCAAGTCTTGCCAACCGTCGCTGAAGCCGACGTAACCGACAGATCGGCGAGCGAAACCTGTATTGCACGCGACGATCAGATGAACGTTCTGTCGCTCAGCATGAATCACTTTGCTGCCGCTAATTTCAGAACACCACGCCGAATTGCCCGCGCCACGACCGGCTATGTGAGGAGCCAGCAACGAATAAAGCCGCAATTTGCGGCGGAGCGACTCATCGAGCACTTCGACTCTGGTGTGGACCAGCAAAACCGACAGATGCGGATCGGTTATTACATATTTTATCAGACGGTAGCGGCCGTTCGGCTCCGAATTTGTGAGACGATAAAAGAGGCAATCGCGTTCCGGGTATTCGATGAGATGATCGAGGTCGCGTTTTTCTTCGTGGCAAAAACTTTCACCGTCGCTGATGAGAAACTGAAAGTCGCGTGTGTTTGGTTTATCGACATGTGGATAATAGATTTCATTGACGATTCCGTGACTGAGCGTGAACCAGACACGGCAACTTGTATGATAAGCCGTGCCGACGCCTTCTTTGGCACTCGAAGTCCAGCGCGGCTCGATTCCCGGCGCGCCAAACGCCACTGAATTCTCAGGCGGATTCATCTTTAAACGTAAGGGCGTTCGTGAGATTTTGCAGTGCCAAGAACGAGATAACGTTCGTTCCCTCGTTGAGATAGAAATACCTCTCGGAGCCGCCGGAGCCCGCTACTGCGGAGCGTAACGGAAGTTCTCATCCGAAGAAGTTTCGGTTGGCCTTTCACCTGACAAACCACAGTGGAACGGTTACAATTGGGCCGTG
>QHOV01000150.1 GCA_003218885.1 Verrucomicrobiota bacterium
CCGCCGTCACTTTCACGCCCCACGGTTCGGTTTGCTTGTCGATGATATCCTGGAGCGTCTGGTTGATCGACTCTCGTTGCGAAAGCAGGTCATCCAAGGGGGCCTGGCCGAGGACGCTACGCAGCGTGGTCTGGGCGATAAGCGACGTCGCTTGGAGAAAGTTCACCACTTTCACAACCGCGGCTTGCGGATCGACCACGCGAAAATAAACCACCGCATCGACCGTGACCGGCACGTTGTCACGCGTCATCACCTCCTGCCGCTCGACGCTGATGGTGACGACGCGCAAATCCATTCGCACCATTCGATCGACAATCGGGATGAGAAAAATCAAACCCGGCCCTTTCGCGCCGAGTAATTTTCCGAGCCGAAAAATCACGCCGCGCTCGTATTCGCGCAGGATCCGGATCGCCTGCGGCAGAATGATTACGGCAAGAATGATGAGTGGTATGGCCCAACTAATTAATTTCGGCAGTGCTTCGAGTAGTTGCATGGCTTTATGCTCCTTTGGTTTTTAGTTTTACACTTAATCCTTGCACGGCTGCAATCTCGGCTACTTGGCCTTTTTCGATGGGGGCGTCACTGACTGCGTTCCAATATTCGCCTTCGACAAAAATCCAGCCGCCGCGTGAATCGATCGGAGTCAATGCGGTCACCGTTTTTCCAATCAACGTTTGCGCTCCCACTTTCACCGGCAAGAGTTGCGCGCGCAGTCCTTTGCCGATGATGAAAATAAAGAACGCCGCGGTAACCAGTGTTGCCGGAATAATGTAGCTGAGTGACAAACGATAGAGCGGGTCAGCGCGATTGAAAAGCATGAGCGAACCGATGAGAAATGCAATGACACCGCCGACGGTCAAAACGCCATGCGTAGGCGCATAGACATCAAATATGAACAGCATCAGTGCAAGGGCGATCAACACAAGCCCGGTCACATTAACAGGCAGGATCGCCGCCAGATAAAGCGCAAGGATCAACGCGATCGCCCCGACTACTCCGGGAAGAATCGCGCCCGGGGTCGTCAGTTCGCCGATGATCCCATAGATCGCGATGAGCATCAGGATAAACATCACCTCGGGTCGCCACAGTTTCTGAAAGACACGCTCGGCGGGCGACATCCTCACCTCTGCCACCTCGGCACCGGCGGTCTTCAACGGCTTGCCGTCCACTATGCGCCCATTCAACTTTTGCAGCAGGTCAGGGACGTTGGAAGCGATCAGATCGATCACTTTCAATTCCAGCGCTTTCTCCGCGGTGATCGATGCGCTTTCCTTTACGGCTGACTTCGCCCATTCGACATTGCGCTGGCGCTTGCCGGCGATTGTCTCGATGTAGCTCACAGAAAAATTCTCCAGCTTCTGCTTCATCGTTTCGTCCGGCTTCTCCTCGCCGCCGCTGGGAAAACCGCCGATTGAGACCGGGTGCGCTGCGCCAATGGTAGTGGCGGGCGCCATGGCTGCCACGCTTGCCGCAATGGTGATGAAACAACCTGCACTGGTAGCGGTCGCGCCTGTCGGAGCGACATACACCACTACCGGCACCGGAGCGCCTAAAAAACTTTGCACAATCTTCTGCGTCGAATCGAGCAGACCGCCCGGCGTGTTGAGTTGAATGATCAGGCACTGCGCGTTTTGTGTCCGGGCCTCGTCGATGCTGCGCGAAATGTAGGTAGCTGTCGCGGGCCCGATCGCGCCGTCGATGTTGATAAGCGAAACTTTCTCCGCCGCGAAAGTTGCCGGCGCCGTTGCGCAAGCCAACCAGAGAACCAGGCTTGTAAACGCAGTCTTCATTCGCTCGATCCGAATCGCTGCGCGGCCTTTCGTAAGCTTAAGCTCCTTTCATCGGCTGAAGCTTGATCGCCAGGTCTTCCACTTTAGGCTTCACGATTTTCTCGTAATCGCGGTAGCTCATTTTGATCGCGTCGGTGTGCGTCCCGGCTTCGAAAACGATGTAGTCCTGGTCCGCCAGATTCTTGTCCAGATAGGTTGGCAGACCATAAAGATTCCCAAACGGCGGCATCGCGCCGATCGCGCAGTCGGCGAACAGCGACTTGAATTCCTGTTCCTTATCGAGTGAAAAGGCTTTACCGATTGCCTTCGTAACTTTTTCCAAATCGATTTGGTGATCCGCCGGCACCACCATCATTAAATGCTGCTCGCCCGACCTGATCATGACCACTTTGGCGTGATGCCGGCCTTTGACATGCTCGGCCTGGGCGATGCGCTGCGCCGTCACTGCCTCGGGATGGTGCAGAATCTCATAGGTCACTTTGTTTTCATTTAAACAATCGATCAGTCGTTTTGGCATTTCCATAGGCGCCTCGCAGAGAAAAGTATCACTTTCCAGATGTATCTCTACTTCTTGAATAAGGCGAGCGCTGCAGCTAGGGGAGGCTGCATTGAAAGGCTCAAGTTCCCTTCGCAATACTAAACTGAACACCGCCGCGGAGTTCACGGGGCGCGAAACATTCGTGTATGGCTACATGTGAAGTTTGCGAGAACGGATAGGACGCGCGCCGTGTTTAGGTTCGCAATGAACGGCGTGCAGAGGACTGCCTGCCCTACCTTCGGGCTTCGGTTTGCGGCGTACTCACTCGAATCGAAGGTTGCCGGATGCGACTGGACTTCTCGAGCAATGCGAAATAGAAATGCTAATATGAATTCATTTCGAGCTTCGTTAATTGGACTAATATTTTTATCGTTCGGGGGTTTCACCGCGCAGGCGCAGACGGAGGAGAAATCGTCGGCTCCATTAAAGGCGATTGCGGTGCTTCATCCCACAGCGGGCAACAAATTGAGCGGCACTGTCACATTTACCGAAGTCGCCGATGGCGTGCAGGTCCAGGCAGAGATCACGGGCCTGACTCCCGGAAATCATGGCTTTCATGTCCATGAATTCGGCGATTGCAGCGCGACCGAGCGGCATGTGGGCGACATGGGAAATGTGGAAGCAGACGCTTCCGGCAAGGCGAAATTGGAGTATGTGGACCACCACATCTCGCTCACAAATGACCAGGCATCGGTGATCGGGCGCTCGGTAGTGGTGCATGCGAAGGCGGACGACCTGAAGTCTCAGCCAGCCGGCGACTCAGGCGCGCGCATTGCGTGCGGCGTCATCGGGCGAGCAAAAAACCAGTGACCGCCAGTCTGCCGCTGAGCTTGATCGTCGGGCCCGCGCGACCAACAGTCTCTTAGCAATCTGCTGTCAAAATCTCTTTGCTCGACAGAGCGCTTTTCGTCTGTTCAAATGAGAGGAAACCTGCCGCTTATGAGACAAATACCGAAAACTGAATTGTCGCCGGACAACGGCTGTATCATCGACATGAAATGGCAACTCGGTCCGCTGAGCTATCACGCTTCCGCGGCTGGGAAAGAGCCGGTGCCGCTTGTCACGGAGGTAATCCGGCTACCGGAGCTGGTGCTGTACGATCATCCTGGTTTTAAAGGGGCCTTCGCGCGCACGAATTTGAGTTTCCATTATATCGGCGACTACTGGAACGACCGGATCAGTTGTCTCATCGTCGTAAACGGCGTTTGGCGATTTTACCGCGACGATTACTACAAGGGGCCGTATTGGGATCTCGGCCCCGGCTATTATGAAAGCTTCTTCGCCGAAAAGGGCCCCGACGACGTCGTCAGCTCATTCCAGTGCATCGCACTGACATAAACGACTCGCCGAATCATAGCTGATTCGTTGTGAAAGGCGCGGAGCGAACGTGATCGAAACGTTCTTTGCGGCGGTCGCGGGGACTTCCATTGCCGGGGCTATCGTGGCCTTCCTTGCCAAGGCTTGGATTGAAACACGCCTTAAAGAATCGATCAGACACGAGTACGATCAGAAGTTAGAGGAGTTTAAGCATGACCTGCAAGCGAGGCATCTCGAAAAACAAAAAGTAGAGCTAGTGTCAGGATTAATTGCGGAATGGATGGCGAATCCTGCCGGAGAAATTTTCTCGAAAGAATATCGAACGAGATTAAACCGGCTGTCGTTTCAAGCATCTGTTTGGTTACCCAGCGAACTCGCGATTGAACTAAGCAAGCGGTTGCAAAATAAGCCGGATGCGAAAACCAGCTGGGAACTGATACTTTTTGCACGTCGCCTTTTGACCGGAGACAGTTCTCTTGGTGTAGAGCATGTCACCTTTTGGGGTCTCGAATTCGAAAAACCTCACCCCCCGGCAGTACCGATTCAGGCGCCTCCTGGAAATCCGAAACCACTAGAATAAACTTGTGGGCTTGGCAGGCTCTTGCCCTACCGAGCGGCAAGCTGCCAAAACGTCTTTAGCGCAGCCCCAGGAAAGGGTGAAGCCGGAACCGCCGTGCCCGTAGTTATGGATGACGGCACGCCCGTCGCTCAGACAATCGCGCTCAACACGCACGCCTGATTTTCGGAATGGGCGCAGGCCGACGCGCTCTACGAGAACATTCGGTTTGTCGATATTCAGCACTCGACTGCACTCGTCGAGGATTCGCGTTGTCGATTTTAGATCGACATCCAGATCGTCGCTGATTTCGTTTGTCCCGCCGAAAACGCAATCATTTCTGCGTGGGATCGCGTACATTAGCGGCGCGTCATCGCACACGATCGCGCACGAGAGCTTGTCGATCTTCGAAACGATAGCGACCTGGCCGCGATGCGGCTGAAGATCGGCGTCCTGCACGAGTTCGCGCGCGCCAATTCCTGCGCAGTTGATCACGAGATCAAATTTCCTATCGACGTCTTCGAGTTTTTCGAAATGCACATTTGCGGCGATTGATCCGCCAGCGGCGACAAAACGATTCGCGAGATAGTCGAGATAAATGGTGGTGTCCATGAGCGGGACGGTGATGGCGTAGCCGCTGGTAAATTCACGGAATTCCTCGACCCCGCTCGGAATGACGTGACCTCCAAGAGAAATCGCCCAATTTGGAATTTGAATTTCGCTGGTCCGGGAAAATTGGCGCAGCTCGATCATTGCGACGCCGCTTTCGGGAACGCAAGCAAGATCGATCAGCAGATGGAAGGTTTCGAGCGCCCAGGGAATGACTTTCTCGAGAGGCTCGGCGTCGTAGGGAAACCAAAGCGCCGCGGCCACACCGGAAGTTGTTTGCTGCCTGGTTTCTTTCGCGAAGATCGCTGTGCGGTACCCACGCTCCGCGAAAAGGACGCCACAGGTCAGAACAAAAAACGGCAACCGAAGCGGTCGCCCTACAATTTCCATGCGTGCGAAATTCGCGAGGTGCGTGTAAAATTGCGCCACGATGGTTTCGGTAAATCGAGATGCGCTCACGGAACGAATCCTCGCGGGCGAACGGATTTCGACGGACGACGCGCTCGAATTATATGGCTGGTCGCTGGAAGAACTTGGTGTGCTTGCTAATGCCAGACGCGATTTGGCAAAAGCGAAAAGTTATGGCGGCCGCGGGCGCGATATCGTGACTTATATCGTCGATCGCAATATCAACTACACGAACGTCTGCAACGTTTACTGCAAATTCTGCGCCTTTTATCGGACCGAGAAAGACGAGGATCATTACGTTTTGAGCTTTGAGCAGATTGATCAAAAGCTCGACGAACTTTTGGCCGTGGGCGGGGTTCAAATCCTGATGCAGGGCGGGCATCATCCGAAATTGCCATTCGCGTGGTATATCGACCTGCTGCATCACATCCGGGAAAAGTATCCGCGCATTAATATTCACGGGTTCAGTCCGCCCGAGTTCCAGCATTTCGCGGAAACTTTCCGGATGCCGCTGCGGGAAGTGATTTCCGAATTCAAAAACGCTGGACTTGGTTCGATCCCAGGGGGCGGCGGTGAAATTCTGGTGGATCGCGTGCGGCATAAAATTTCGCCTTTAAAAATCAACAGCGACGAATGGCTGGAGGTGATGCAAGTCGCGCACGAGCTGGGGTTGAAATCGAGCGCGACCATGATGTTCGGGCACGTGGAAACGATCAAAGATCGGATCGAGCATTTGCGGCGCATTCGCGAACAGCAGGACCGGAGCGGCGGGTTCACGGCATTTATTTGCTGGACGTTTCAGCCCCAGCACACCGTTCTGAAGGTAAAGTACCCCACTGGGGTGGCCGAATATTTGCGGACACAAGCACTGGCCCGGATTTTCCTGGACAACATCGACAACGTGCAAAGTTCCTGGGTGACGCAAGGCCCGGAGATCGGACAGATCGCGCTCGGCTATGGCGCAAATGATTTCGGTTCGGTGATGATGGAAGAGAATGTGGTGAGCAGCGCCGGGACAACATTCCGATTGAACGCGGAGCAGATCGAATCACTCATTCATGGTGCCGGCTACGAACCGCGGCGACGGAATAATTGGTACGAACTTTTGAATTAAAACGTACGCCTGGACTCTCGATGGACGCACACCAGCGACCGCAGAAAATCTCGCCTTGACGATTGCCGTCTTCTTCCCGATATAGCCGCCTGTCTCGCGTAGGTGTGTTTGCGCGGGACCGCGCTTCTTAACCTATGAGACACTTTTCTGGATGGATGCGCCCCCCGCTATCAGCAACCTGGGTCGCATTCATTTGCGCGCTGCTCGGGGCGCCATCGGCCCGATCGCAAGCTCCGCAGCAGGCTCCTCCTCGACCCATCATCCGAGCAATCGATGTCGTGTACACCGGCCCAGCTACCGTAAGCAAGGAGCGGATTCTGGCGCAAATACGGACAAAGGTGGGCCAGCCATTTAACGACGCAACCGTGGAGCAAGATGTGGAGGCGCTTTACAAGAGCGGCGCCATTCAAAACGTTCGCATCTTCGGTGAGCCACAGGCCGACGGCGTCAAGGTAATTGTCCAGGTGCAGACGCGTTTGCTCGCGCGAGAAATCGTAATCGAGGGAGCCGAACGGATCAAAGCGCAGAAATTGCGCAAAGAAATCAAATTGAAACTGAACCAGCCGATTAGAGAAGAGCGATTGGAGGAAGCACGCGAAAAAATCATCGAAATTTATCAGTCGCACGGCTTCACGGATGTCGGCGTGCAGTTCCGTGTGGATCCGCTTGACGAGAAGCACGGGACGGCGCGGGTCGTTTTTACCGTGAACGAAGGAGCGAGAGGCGCGGTGGCCCAGATCCGTTTCGAGGGGAACGCGCACTTTAGCGACTGGCGGCTGCGCAAGGAGATGAAAACGAAGCGCAAAACAATCGTCTCCTTTCTTGATAAATCCGGCCGGCTCGACGAGGCGCAGCTGCAACAGGACTTGGACAGCCTCCGCGAATGGTACCAAAACCACGGCTTCATCGATGTGGAAATCAAAGATGTGCGCCGGGAACGGAACACAAAGGGCGCGCTCACCATCACGATCGTGATTGCAGAAAATGCACAGTACCACGTACGCAAGCTCACCATTTCAGGACAGAAGGTGGCGAAGGAGGAAGGTACCCGCCCCTTGTTAAAAATGAAAGAGGGCAGCGTGTATTCGCCCAAGCAGTTGCACGACGACGCAAAGGCGGTGGCCGATGCTTATGGCAGTGGCGGGTACGTCGATCTGGTGATTACGCCGGAAAGCACCCCGGCTGGTCCCGCCCTGGTCGATGTGCAGTACAAGATTGAGGAAGGCGAGCGCTCATATGTGAATCGGGTCAATATCGAGGGGAACACGCGTACGAAGGACAAGGTCATCCGCCGGGAAGTTCTCATTGCGCCCGGGGATGTCTTCAACACGGTCCGGGCGGACACGACGAAGAAACGTTTGGAGAATCTCGGTTATTTTTCGAAAGTCGAGACCTACCCGGAAGAGACGGATATAGCTGGTCGCAAAGACCTCACGATTCTGGTGCAGGAAAAGCGGACCGGCTCGCTCAGTTTTGGAGGGGGCTTTAGCACCATTGATCAATTGGTTGGGTTCGTGGAGTTGACCCAAGGCAATTTCGATTTGTTAAACTGGCCAGCCTTTACCGGTGCCGGTCAGAAATTCCGGATGCGCATCCAGTACGGCACCCAGCGGAAAGACTTCCTTCTTAACGTGACCGAGCCGTACTTCCTCGACCGGCGATTGTCGCTGAGCGGTTCGCTTTTTTACACAGAGGCGGATTATTTGAGCGTGGAATACAACCAACGCAATTACGGGTTCTCAATCGAGCTGCGCAAACCGCTTACCTCCTTTATGTACGCGAGCCTGGCTTACCAGCTACAGAATGTGGAGATTTTTAACGTCTCCTCCGGTGCTTCCACGTTCATTAAGGCAGAGGAGGGTACGTTTACTGAGAGCAAGATCTTGAGCAGCATCGTCTTCGACCGACGCGACAATCCGTTGCTCACGCGGGTTGGGCAACGCATCACCTTTTCGCCTTTTGTTGCGGGCGGTTTTTTGGGAGGTGATACCCAGATCTACGGGTGGGACTTGGAGGCGTCGCAATATTTTCGTCTTAAATGGGACACCATCCTGCTTTTCAACGGCGAGCTTGCCACAGTTGATACGTGGGGCAATGGCGCTTTTGTTCCACTCTTTGAGCGCCTTTATCTCGGCGGTGCAAATAACCTCCGTGGATTTCCCTACCGCGAAGTTGGCCCACAAGACGTCACGGGCGAACCGATCGGCGGCCAATCAATGGCTCGGGCAACAGTTGAATGGACTTTTCCAATCGTCGAAAAGGCGCGCGGCGCGATCTTTTACGACACCGGTTTCGTCAATGCTGACGCCTGGTCTTTCGACTTCAAGCACATCGCTTCCGATGTCGGTGTCGGGATTCGATTGAATCTACCCATTGGCCCATTGCGCCTTGACTATGGGTATCCACTTCAACGCGACGGCTACCATGGCGGTGGTCACTTCAATTTCAGTGTCGGTTATCAATTTTGAACGAATATATATGGTTGCAGTCTAACGCGATTCCAACGAGCATATCCTCTGTTTTATGAATAAGTTTCTGTCCATACTCTTTGCACTGACGCTCACCCTTCCGGTTGCGGCTTTCGCACAAGGCACGCTGAAAATCGGGACGGTCGATATGCAGCGCGCATTTAAGGATTACAACAAGACCAAGGAAGCCGAAGCAAAAATCAACGACGCCAAGAATTCCGCCAAGAAAGAATATGACGATCGGGCCGAAGCTTACAAAAAGTCGCTGGACGAAATCAATAATTTGAACAAGCAGCTCGAATCATCGGCGTTGAGCGCGGACAAGAAGACGCAAATTGCAAAGGAGCGCGATGACAAGATTGCCAACATCAAGAACATGGAACGGGAGATCAGCGAATTCCGTCAAACTCGCGAACAGCAATTGCAACAACAGTTGATGCGCGTGCGAGAGGGAATCGTTAAGGAAATCACCGACGTCGTAATGGAGAAAGTCAAAGCCAATAATCTGGACCTGGTATTCGATAGATCGGGCATGAGCATCAATGGCGTCCCTTTTTTGATGTACTCACATGACAACATCGATTTTACCAACGACATCATCGCCGTGCTCAACAAGCCGGGTCGCGCCACAGCTCCGACTACCAAAACCTCGACCACGACTTCTGCCACGCCAGCAAGAGCTGCGAAACCGTAATTACGTTCGAGCATTCGGAAATACACGCGGGCGAAACTCGCGTGTATTTTTGCGTACAGGAGAACCAGGCGCTCACATAAGGACGATTTGTGAACAGCAACGGGCTGCGAAAATGTTCACTCCAAGCAAGTTTCCAACGCAATGCTTCATCACGTTATTGTTCGCGTTCTGCACCAGCTCGCTGGCGGCGAATTGGCAGACGACAGTCAGCAAAGATCCGGTTGGGAATTTTCCCGACCTGCGCCCTGTGCGTGCGTCCTATCGCTTCGGGTGGTCGGGGCTTACTGCCGCTACTGGAGAGATCCATTTTACAAAGCCGTCCAGAGATAAGTTTCAGTTCGACGGAACCGGCCGAACCATTGGCTTGGTTCGAGTGCTGTGGAGACTGGATGTGAACCATCGCGCAGCCGCCAGCGCGGAAACGCTGCAGCCGATCGAGACTCAGCAGACAGAAAGTTATCGATGGAAAAGAATCGTTACTCATCTCGCCTTTACAAATAGCGGAGTAACTCGGACGAGAACGGAAGGCCAAGGCGATACCGCCGAAACAAAGACTCGCCAGTTTAGTTTCCCAGACCTGTTCGATCTGCACTCGGCGGCGCTTTATTTGCGCAGTCAGCCGCTTCGAGATCGCAGTGTCTATCGCGTTGTGGTTTACCCGGCTACCAATGCTTATCTTGCTACGGTCACCATAGTCGGGCGCGAAAAAATCTCCGTGCACGCCGGCGCTTACAACGCGATCAAACTTGACTTGCAGCTAAAGCGCATCGGCAAGCACCTCGAATTGGAGCCGCACCGGAAATTTCGGCGTGCCACCATCTGGGTGTCGGATGATGCGGAGCGGCTTCTACTTCGCATTGAAGCCCAAATTTTCGTCGGCACAGTTTGGGCCGAGCTACAGTCGGTGCATTTTGATGATGCGCGATAGTGTCGCAAGGGGGATGCAGACAATCTTGTCTACACGTCCAGACGCAGGCGGAATTAGCTGCGACATCAGATTAATCCGGAACCCATTCACCATGAACCGGTGGGCCTGGCGGAGGACGCATACGCCTGTGCGAAGGATCGTAAAACGGTTCGCGTGGCTGCGGTAACAAGCGCAGCGCCGCGAGCGTTTCCAAATCCAGCCGGCCAGTTATTGGAAGTCTGGCTCGCGCTTGATAGGCACGCAGAGAAAATTCCATCGCTGGCCCAAAGACTCCGTTAATCTCTTCGTGATAAAGGCCACGCCGCGCCAGCGCTATCTGGGCCGAGCGCACGACATTGAATTGCACGGCGGAAGGGGCGGCCTCAAATGGCGTGCCGGCAAGGACTCCTCCTCTTGGTGAAGTGCCCGGAGTCACAGGATTGGATGGATAGACTTGTTGGTCTTGTGGTGCGTTGCCGAAAGGTTGAACCGGTGGCACGGGACTCGCGTTTGCCGTATCATTGGAAGATCGTTCGCTCGGTTTAGCAGGCGCAGCGGGACTGGGCGATGCGGGCCTCGTCGCCGGTCGCGAGGAGGCAGAAGAATTAAGTCCCAGCGACTGAAGCGTCTCGTTATTCAGCTCGCCGCTAACCTGCAGTCCGTTGCGAATTTGGTAGCGGCGAATGGCTGCGGTTAAATTCGCATTCATTTCACCGGTGACTTCGCCATAGTAGAAGCCTTGGTCCTTCAACGCCTGCTGCACACTTTCAACCAACTGATCAGCGCGCGTCAGTATCACCGATCCAATAAAAATCAGGACAGCGATCTTGATTTTCATTCCAATGTTATTTTGACGCTTTGCCCTTTTGCCTATTCAGCGCTTTCCCCGATTCGTCACCGCCAACGTTGACTTCCGCTGGCTCGCTGCCTCGCGGTAACGCAAAATGCCATCGGCGACGGCTGCGGCGATCTGGTCGCGATAGTCTTCGCTCGCGAGTTTGGAAATGTCTTCCTTGTTGGTGAGAAATCCTCCCTCCACCAAAACCGCAGGAGAAGTCACGTTTGCGATGACAAAAAATTGCCTCGCCTGTGTGCCGCGATCCACGGCCCGGGTGCGCGCCACCAGCGCTTCTTGAACAAATCCGGCGAGATTTTGGCTTTCAGCATTCGGCGAATCCGAAAGCGGTCGCCAAAGAAAAGGCAGCCACGAAGCCAAGAAAGAACCCGCAGTGATTTGATGCGCGGCGTAGTACGTCTCCACTCCGCTGGCTACCGGCTTGTTATCTTCGTTGAAATGGATGCTGACAAAAATGCAATTTCGCACTCGATTGGCGAAGGCCGCGCGATCCGCCAGTGAAACATAGGTGTCTCCCAGGCGGGTCATTAATGTGGCGATTCCTTCGGAGTCCAGCAGCCGATCAATTCGTCGCGCAACGTCCAGTGTCAGATCTTTTTCCAATACGCCGCCACACATTGCGCCGGAGTCTTGGCCGCCATGGCCGGGATCGAGAACAACTACTGCGAATGGACCCGGGGTAGTTGGGGGTCGCGCAGTGTTCGACTCTCTTGGGCGCTTGGGTCTCTCAGCCTGCCGAAATTGCATCCAAGCAAAGGACCCAATCATCAACAACAGGCCTGCCAACGCCAGCGTGTTCCGAAGCGCTCGTTTCATTCGTGATTTCGGAGAAGAAATTTCTCTCCATAAGTTAATCGTTAATCAGGGAGCGCAATTCCTTATCCGATAACGATCGATAACGAATTGCCCTGCTCGCGTCGCGCTCAAGCAATGCTGCTTCGATCCCACTATTTACGAGTTGTTCCTTGCGATATTTCGTGACAGCAGCGCGCTCTGGCAGCTCCTTTGCGTCTTTTGTCTGCAAAGTCATATGGCCGATGCTCCATGCGTCCAGCGCGGAGTTGAGCGCCGCTTCAAAACTTGCATCCGGCGCATGCTGAGTCTTGAGAGAAGCTTCCATCAGTTCTCTCGATTGCTGCGTCCCGCTGAGCACCGCGAAATCCTGTCGCGCTTGCGCGTAGGTTGCGCCGTTGGTTGCAATCTCACCGTCGTAGTCCACCCGTAAAAACAAATCGTTGTCAGGCCGTTCGCCCACCTCGGCAAAGAGCATCCGCGCCAGATAAGGCGGGCCATAGATCTGTTCAAACGCAGTCTTCAGTACAGGGCTAAGCGAATAATGCACCAGCCGCCGCAACGAAACGTCCGTAGCCGAACGACTGAAACCCTCGGTGCTGGCCAGTTCAATCGCCGCCATTCGCAACCGCTCAATGTCTCCTGGATGACCAATCGCTCCCATTGCAATCCGATCGTAGATCTCGAAAATTTTCTGCCGCGTTTTGCCGAGAGTGAGAAACAGAATGCCGTCGCGATAGCCGAGCGCAGCGATCGGACTGCCCGGAGCGAGTTGCGCTTCAATGTACTCGCGGCGATTAGCGATCGCTTCGACCCAACGATACGGTTCTTCGATCATGCGACCGTTTCCTTGAACAGGGCGGCGATTTTGCTCTCCGGCAAAGTGGTGATGCCTTCGCGCGAGACAATCTTGATCAGCGGATAAATCTTCCCGCTGCGATCCACGCCGCCCGTCGATGTGTCGGATTCCGCAGCGGTATCTAGCGCCCGCAATGTGATCGATACCGCTTCGTCTTCGCTCAACTCTTGCAACGGCTTTCTGCCCCAAGTGTTCTCGTAATAAAGAATGCCGCGCACGGCGGGCGAGCCCGATCCTGTTGCCGCGTAGTCGGTCGCTTCAAATTGTGCACCCATCGCATCGTAAAAATAGAGACGCGCCTCGGGCTTTGGATGAGGATCGTAGGTGGCGAAAATCGGAACCACCACCCCCACTCCCTGCATGACAAAACCGAAATTGTCACGCAACAGTTTGGATAGAGCGCGCACTTTTCCGTCGACGCTCATTTCCTGCAGTTGAGTTCGCCGAAAGAATTGGAAAGAGTGTTCCAAGACGCGCGCCATCTCCCAGGCCGTCGCCGGCACGCCGGCGATAGCCATGATCGAATGCCGATCAATTTCCAAAACTTTGTCGGCACGATCATAGACCACCGTGTTGCCAGCGGTCGCACGGCGGTCGCCTGCGACGAGCACGCCGCCTGAAAACTTGAAAGCTAGAATCGTGGTCGCCTCCGTGGGCTGCCACGTTTTCTGCGGCGTCCCCGCTTGTGGCACGGGATTTACAAGCGCCGGAGCAAGCAGACCCTCGCTCCGCAGCAGCGTAGGGAAATCGCTCGCTGCGCCAGAAAAATTCTGGTCAAACGCCACTGGGGAGCGCTCCATTACTGGCCCGTGCGCTGGCGATAGCGCTTGGATTGGTTGGGATCAACCTTGCGCATTTTTTTTAAAAGGTCCTTTGTGTCGGGCCGCGAAATGTCCGGTGAACGTGGCCCTCCACCATCGCCTTGTTTTGGTCCCCACGGAACCGGTTCTGCCGGTTTTTGGATGCGCTCGGGCATGAAAAAATCTAAGAGCAAAATATTGGAAAGCAAGCCGCGCACCGCCTGTCACACGAAGCGGAACCCAAAGCGGATGCTTGCCAGACAAATATGCTAGTGGCAAGGTTTCGGCCCGATGAAGCTCGCAGCTATTTCTTGTGCGATCTTGGTTTCGGCGTTTTGCACCGCTTCGGCTCAGACGCCGGCGCCGGAGCCACCAAAATCAGCTGATGCCGCCCAACTCGAAGCGCTGGCAAAAAAGATAGACGAACAAAACGCCAAGATTGATGCGCTTTCTCAGGAAATCCTAAAACTGGAGCAACAAATGTCGCATATCCGGCCAGGGATCATGATTGGAGAAAGCACGCCCTCGCCAGCGAATGCTGCCGCTCCAGCCATGTCGCCGTCGCATCCCGCTCCGGCAGGTAACACCCACGTCGTCGGACGCGGAGAGACACTTACATCCATTGCCAAAATGTACAAAGTGACCGTGGACGAATTGCAACAAGCCAATCACATCGAAGACGGCCGTAAGTTGCAGGCCGGCCAAACGATCACCATACCAACGTCTGCCACGCCGACGGCAACGCCGGCGGGGTAGTGGAATTTTCCTAGACCGGCAATCGCTCCTCCTTCTCGAGGGTTTGTGATGCAACAATTTCTTCGCGCGGCTCTGTCTCGCGCAATGGCGAGGCCTCAAGCAAGCTTTGCCGACACAGCCGCGCATATTTTCCATCGAGCGCGACCAATTTATCGTGCGTGCCGCGCTCGATGATGCGTCCGTGATCGAGCACGAGAATTTGGTCGGCGTGCACAATTGTGGAAAGGCGATGCGCAATCACAATCGATGTCCGGTTCGCCATCAAGCGTTCCAACGCCTCCTGAATCAGTCGTTCCGTCGCGGTGTCCACGCTCGCGGTCGCCTCATCAAGAATCAAAATCGGCGGGTCCTTCAAGAGCGCCCGCGCAATCGAGAGCCGCTGTTTTTCGCCCACGCTCAATTTCACGCCGCGCTCGCCCACCACACTTTCCAATCCGTCCGGCAAGCGTTCGATAAATTCTCGCGCGTTCGCCGCATCCACCGCGCGCCATAATTCCGCGTCGGTTGCGTCAGGTTTGCCCATCAAAAGATTTTCGCGAATTGATCCGTTGAACAGGAAACTCTCCTGTGTGACTACGCCGATCGCTTCGCGCAGCGCGCGCAACTCGTAATCGCGAATCGGTTTGCCATCGACATAAATTTGGCCGCTAGTGAATTCGTAAAAACGCACGAGCAGATTCACCAGTGTCGATTTTCCCGCGCCAGTCGCGCCGACCAGCGCAATGGTCGCGCCTGGCGGGGCATGAAACGAAACCCGCCTTAGCGCAGGCAATCCTTCCATGTAACTGAAGCTCACGTCCTCGTAGCGAATATCGCCGAGAATGCGGGGGCTATAGCGGCGGTCTGTGACCGCCGAATCGGTATCTCCTGGTTCAGCGAGTTCATCAAGAATCTCAAATACGCGTTCGCCCGCCGCGCGCCCGGCTTGGACAAGTTGATTGAGTTGATGCAGCCGGCTGACCGGATCGTAGAGAAACGCCGTCAACATTAGGAACGCAACCAGATCCCCGATCTGCATCTCGCCCGTCAACGCTGCGTGACCGCCAAACCCAAGGATGAGCAGTGCGCCGATCGCTTCAAACATCGACATCGACGGCGAGTAAATTGCCCATACCCGCATCACCACGAGCGTGGCGCGCCGCAGTTGGTCACTTGCCCGATTGAAACGCGCGTGCTCCTCTCCCTCGCGCACGAAACTTTTGATCTGACGAATCCCGGCAAGATTATCGTGCAACAGCGCGTTGATGGCTGATGAGGCCCGCCGCTGCAAGCGATACCGCCGATGGGCGGTGAGCGTGTAAGCCAGCGCGCCTCCGATGAGCAACGGAAACGGAACCAACGCTAGGATTGCCAGCTTCGCATTCCAATAGAACATCACGGCCAACACGATCACGATTTGCAATACCGCAACCACGCCCTGCTCGATTCCATCGATCAGCACGCGCTCGACCGAGTTCACGTCCTCGATCACCCGCGTCATTAGATCGCCCGTGGCGCGATTGTCGAACCATCGCAAAGGCAGCAGTTGAATGTGCGAATACAGATCACTCCGCAGATCGAAAATGACTTTTTGCTCGAACGTGTTGTTCAAGATTATCCGCAGCGAGTTGAAAACGTGCTGAAGCAGAAATGCCACTGCGGCCAGCAAAATAAGCGGCAGCAATTTGTCCGGTCGTTGGCCGCGCACCACGTCGTTGATGATCCATTTGGTCGCGCCCGGAAAAACAATCACCATCAGCGTAGTCAGGATCGCGCAGCTCAACGTCCCCGCAGCTATCCATGGGTACCGCTTCAGATAAGCAAAAACACGCCAGACCGTTTTCATTCGCGGGAAATTTACCCAAGCTCGCGAACCATGCGAATGCACGCGAATGGTTCTTCTTTTTCGCGTTAATTCGCGTGATTTGCGAACATGCCTGTTTTCACCTCCTATTCGTGTCGATTCGTGTTCATTCGTGGTTAAGATTCCCCAATGCCCAACGAGTCGCACCCGTTCTCCGACGAAATTCACATCGAACAGCTTGAGGTTTCCGCGCGTATCGGAGTCCCGGAACAAGAGCGGGCTAGTCCGCAACGATTAAGCGTGAGCATTTCCTTTTGGCCGTATCAGCAGACGCGCGATGTGACGGACAAGATCGACCAGACCGTCAATTATTCAGCCGTGGCTGAAGAGGCCAAGAGTTTCGTGCGCGATCAATCCGTCAACCTAATCGAGACATTGGCGGACCGCCTCGCAACGCATCTGCTGAAGACTTTTCCGATTCAGAAAGTCGCCGTCGAAGTGCGGAAGTTTGCTCTGGAGGACGCGAAATACGTCTCTGCAACGGTAACACGTGCTGCATCGGTCGGTTGACCATGCGAAAAGGAGGATTCAGCAAGCCCGCCGCTGAGATTGCTCTGCGCTACGCGAGTCGGTTTCGTTTGATTGGCGGTTGTACCGCTACGATATCGCCGGATCGATCGCGCACGCCGCAGCGCTCGCTCGCCCGGGAATCATAACGGCCGCCGAACGCCGAAAGATCGAGACCGGATTGCGTGCGATCCAGAAGGAGATCGAGTCTGGCAAATTCAAGTGGGACCGCTCGCTCGAAGACGTGCACATGAATATCGAAGCGGTGCTTACGAAACGAATCGGCACAACGGGCGCGAAGCTGCACACCGCGCGCAGCCGGAACGACCAGATTGCGCTCGATCTTCGGCTTTACGTCAAAGCTGAAATCGCGGAAGTCTCATTGCGTCTGCGAGATTTGCAGAGGGCGCTCCTCAACCTCGCCGAAAAACATACCGATGTTGTGATGCCCGGTTACACGCATTTGCAGCGTGCCCAGCCGATCGCTCTTTCGCATTACTTGCTGGGGCAAATGGAGGCATTTGAACGCGACGCAGAACGGCTTCGCGATTGTCTGATTCGGGCTGACGTTCTCCCACTCGGATCCGGCGCGCTCGCGGGATCGACACTCGTTCTGGATCGCGAACGTATCGCGCGCGAACTCGGTTTTTCGCGCGTGAGCCAGAACAGTATCGACGCCGTGGGCGATCGGGATTTCGGGTGCGAGTTCCTTTTTTGTCTCACCATGATCGGCGTGCATCTGTCGCGCTTGAGTGAAGACTTGGTCATCTGGAGCACAAGCGAATTCGGCTTTCTGGAATTCAGCGATGCGTTTTCCACGGGCTCGAGTTTAATGCCGCAGAAGAAAAATCCCGACATCGCCGAGCTGATTCGCGGCAAGACAGGCAGGCTCTACGGAAATTTGACGTCCATCCTCACGACGATGAAAGCGCTTCCGTCATCCTACAACCGAGACCTGCAGGAAGATAAGCACGCGCTATTTGATTCCGTCGATACTGTCCGCTCCGCGCTGGAAGTTTTTACGGCGATGCTGCCGGAATTGAGAATCAACCGCGAACGCATGGAGGTTGCCACGAGCGACCCGAATCTTTTTGCGACAGATCTTGCTGAGTATCTGGTGAAAAAAGGAATGCCTTTTCGTGAGGCGCACGAAATCGTCGGTAGGCTCGTTTCCGGCTGCGTGACTACGGGGATGTCACTGAATCAGATTCCGCTCGTGGAGCTAAAAAAGCGTTCGCCGCTGTTCGATGCCGATATTGCAGACGTTTTCGATGTTCGCCATTCGCTTTCGCAGCGGCGGGCGATCGGTGCGCCATCGCCCGAGAATATCGCAGTGCAGATTAAACGCTGGAGAAAATCCCTTGTGAAGTAGGGTCGGCGCGCTGCGCCGACCGGACGTCGCAGCGTCCCCCACCTGTTTGCCCGCTGAGACAGCGACCACTACAATTGCCGAGTGCAAGAGGATAATTGGCAGACTGCTTCCAGCGAGCGCCATTTCGCGAACGCGCATCTGGAAGTCGTGACCGATCATGTGCAAACGCCATCGCGAAGCCAGCCGTGCACGTGGACAATCGTGCACCGCAAGGCGGTCGTGATCGTCGCGCCGATGACGCGTGACGGTAAAATTGTCCTCATTCGCCAGGAGCGGATCCCGATCCGCCAGTCGATTTGGGAGATGCCCTCGGGCCAAATCGATTTTGTAGCCGGGGGCGCCGATCTCGGCTATCCATCAGAAACGATCGAACAAGTCGCGTTGAGCGAACTTCGCGAAGAGGCCGGCTACCAGCTGGCCAAAGACGGCGAGCTCATCCCGCTGGGTCATTACTTTTCATCGCCGGGATTCACGGATGAGCGGGGCTACTTCTTTCTGGCGCGTCCGGTCGTGCCGTGCCCGAATCATGTGCGCAACGAATCGGAATCGATTTTGGATTGCCGTCCGTTCACGATTTCCGAAATTCACCGCATGATCGCCGAGAATGAGATTCGCGACGGCAATACTCTTGGCATTTGCGCCCGGCTGGCAGCGCGCGGCTTTATCTCGTTTCAGTCGCCCTACTTCTGAAATCGTTCGCGAGTAAATTATCGATCCGATGGCGCTGCGAGACATCTTCAAATTTCGCGATCTTCCGGAAAGCGAAACTTCCAAGCCGTTTCTCGAGCACTTGGAAGACTTGCGATGGACCATTGTGAAGATAGCGATCACGCTGGGGGTGGCGATGATCGTTTGTTTTCTGTTTCGCTCGACACTCGTACGAGTAATGCAGGCACCGCTGCGAGATGTTGGTTCACAAATCGGGACCCTTAAGGCGCTCGGCATCACCGATTCCATCGTGATTTCATTTCATCTCGCGTTTTACGCCGGCATTGTTCTTTCCTTTCCGCTGCTGCTGTATTTCCTGGCAGAATTTGTTTTGCCTGCGCTCACCGCCGTCGAGAAACGCTTTTTATTTCCAGCGATTGGCGTCAGCTTCGCGCTTTTCCTTCTCGGCATAATGGTTTGTTATTTTTGGTTGCTGCCGAAAACGATCCTCTTTTTCTTTCGGGACACCGAGTCGCTCGGCTGGGCGCCCACCTGGACGGTGCAACAGTATTATTCCTTCGTGACCCGGTTCACCATCGGTTTCGGCCTGGCCTTTGAATTGCCGGTGGTGGTACTGGCGCTGGTTCAGTTTGGATTAATCACTTACAGATTCATGGCGCGCACTCGGCCGTATGCTGTTGTCCTCATCTTTATCCTTGCGACCATCATCACGCCCACGCCAGATATTTTGACATTGGCCGCACTGGCGCTGCCGATGTGCCTGCTTTACGAAAGCTGCATCTGGATTGCGTGGCTCATGGAGCGCCGCCGCCAAAAGCAGATCGCCGGATAAACGCGTGCACCATCCGATTTGCGAATTTCTCTTTGGTGCGTTCGCGTTTGTGCTCGGTGCGGCGGTCGGCTCGTTTTTAAACGTCTGCATTTACCGCTGGCCTGTCGATCTTTCGATTAACAAGCCGCGTCGCTCTTTCTGCCCGAACTGCAAGCGGGCGATTCCCTGGCACCAGAATTTGCCGTTGATCAGTTGGATTGTACTTCGCGGTCGCTGCGCAAATTGTGGCGCCAAAATTTCTTTCCGCTACTTCGCCGTGGAACTGGTTACTGCCCTTCTTTTTCTGGCGATCTGGGAAAACTTTTCGTGGCAGGTGGCGATCGCGTACTGGATTTTTGTTTCGTTCCTCATCATTGGGACATTCATCGATTTTGAGCATTTCATTATTCCAGACCGGATAACAATCGGCGGAACAATCGCGGGCGTCGTTTGCAGTCTGGCTGTCCCGGCCTTGATGGGAGCCGACTCCCGGCTTGCTGCCGGTCTTCGCGCTCTGCTTGCGGCCGCCCTTGGTTACGTGATCCTTTTGATTGTTCTGGAAGCAGGCAAGATGGCTTTTGGAAGAAAACGCATTCGATTCGACGCGCCGACGCCGTTCACGTGGGCAAAGCGCGGGGACGATGCCGATTTCGTGGTAGGCAGTGAAGAAAGTCTGTGGAGCGATTATTTTGCGCGGGAAAAGGATCGACTGCTGCTCGAGTGCGATGAGGTCAGAATCGACCACCACACGTATGGGAATGTGACGCTGGACTTTCGCTACGATCGCGTCACGGCGGAAGGCCACGTGCTGATGCTCGATGATGTGACGCAGATTGCCGGCGTGGCGCGGGAACTGGTGATTCCGCGCGAGGCAATGGGACGCGGCGACCTGAAATTTCTCGCTGCGATTGGCGCATTTCTCGGCTGGCGCGCGGTGTTGTTTAGTCTTTTTGCCGGGTCGCTTCTCGGGTCCTTTATCGGATTGATCACACTCGTCGCGGGGAAACGCGTCTGGTCAGCCAAGCTGCCTTTCGGACCTTATCTGGCATTTGGCGCAGTCACCTGGATCTTTTTTGGCGAGACTTTTCTGCGCTGGTATGGCGGGCTGCTGAATCCCTAGTCCGATTCGCCTGCCACGCCGTAGCCGAGCGGAGGCGGGTGGTTCGTCATTGGTTGAGTGCCCATTGCGTCGTCGCCTGAGTCGCTGAAGTCACAGCTCGCCGACGTAGCATCAACGCCAAGTTAATCAGTTCACATTTCCACCAGCGCCGCAGTCCGCGGAAAATTTGTTTGCGAAGCCGAGTGTCCGGAACGAATCCATCATAAAGTTCGCGCCAGCCGGCGTTTCTTTTGCCGTAGTAACCAGTCGCCCATCGACGATTCGCCAACGCAACGAGGCGTCGGCTGTAAAAACGCATCGTGTTCCGAGCGAATCTGCCGCCAATGCCCGTGAAGGGCAGGTTCAGAAATGCACACTCGGGATCGCGATAGGCGGCTCGCACCAAGCCGACGTAATAACTGCTCACATCGAGGAGGAGCGCAGCCGACATTAAATCGGCGTCGCCCATGTAATAGTATTTGTCCTTGTAGAGACTTTCGAACCAGGACCGATACGCGATCGGGA
>QHOV01000151.1 GCA_003218885.1 Verrucomicrobiota bacterium
CGTCATCGCCGACAGACAGTTTATTTTTCGACAACCAGAGGAGATTTCACCCGAGTATCAGACCACGATTGCACAGCGAACCATCCAGGAGATCGAGAACGTGCCTTGCTGGCTCGTCGTTGCGGACATCGTAGATTTCACTTTGCTCAGCCGCAGCCTGGTGAGTGAGCGATTGGCCGCGTTGGTTGGCGGCTGGTTTGCCACTTGCAAGGAGATTATCGAAGAGCATGACGGAACAATAAATAAATACCTTGGCGACGGGATTCTGGCTTACTGGCACGAGAGCGATGCGACCCCGGAAGGCATTGCTGCCACAATCGCAGCGCTCAAGAAAGCTCAAGCGCTTGCGGAACTCCGCTTCCGATTCATTGTCCATTTTGGTTTGGTCGCGATTGGCGGCGTTGCCACGCTGGGCGAGGAAAGTTTAATGGGTATCGAAGTTAATGTCGCCTTCCGGCTCGAAAAGCTGGCCGCCTCACTCGGCGAGGCGTGTGGACTTAGCGACACCGCGAGCAACAGGCTAGAAGGTTTTATTTCGTCGCGACGGCTAGGTGATTACGAATTGAAAGGCTTCACACGTAAACGCACCTTCTTCGCCGTGTAGCTTCTGAGAAATTGCTATTAAAGCCATTCCAGGTAAAAGACGCTTACTCAGTTGGGGCGGTTCGCGTTCAGTATAAGCGGCAAAAAAATTTCGCAAATTTGCCTTCGCGCGGAGCGTTGAAGCGGAATTATCACCTGGCCCCGAAGCCGCTTCAACGCTGTAACGCTTCAACGATTTTAACGCTATCAAACAGTGCTTGCATTCGCGTCGCGGTATTGCTATGAGAGCGCGTGCTGCGCATAGCTTTCGATTGCAAAGCACCGCGCGATACCGAGTTTACTTCGACATGAAAAAGCTGGAGGCCATCATCAAACCGTTCAAGCTCGAAGAGGTTAAAGAAGCGCTAGCCGAGCTTGGCATCGAAGGCATGACCGTCACTGAGGTTAAAGGCTTCGGCCGGCAAAAAGGACACACTGAAATTTATCGTGGGAGCGAGTACACGGTGATTTTCTGCCGAAAGTGAAAGTGGAAGTGGTGATGGCGGAAGATATGGTGGAGAGAGCGGTGAACGTGGTGGTTGGCGCGGCCAAGACGGGCAAGATCGGCGATGGAAAAGTGTTCGTCCTTCCGGTGGAACACGCAGTGCGCATCCGGACGGAAGAGATCGGCGAAAAAGCGGTGTGATGGCGCTGGCGCGCTATTCGTTGAACCGTTAAAGCGTTAAGGCGTTGAAGCGGTTCGAAAATTCGACGATGTAACGTTTTAACAATTTAACTTTCTTAACGTTTCAACCCTTCAACGATTCAACGAAACCATGGCCAAAGACAAAACTCCATCCGACGTCAGCAAAATGATTAAAGACCACGGGGTGAAACTCGTGGATTTCAAGTTCACCGATCTGCCCGGCACCTGGCAGCATTTCACCACCACCCTCAGCGATTACAGCGACGATATTTTTACCGACGGACTCGGCTTCGACGGCTCAAGTATCCGCGGCTGGAAAGTAATTAATGCCTCGGACATGCTCGTCATTCCCGATCCGACGACGGCGTGGATCGACATCTTCAACACTGAACCGACGCTGAGTTTGATTTGTACGATTGTCGATCCGATTACGCGCGAACCGTACGATCGGGATCCGCGTGGTGTCGCCGAAAAAGCAGAAGCTTATTTAAAGAGCACCGGCATCGCCGATACGGCATTCTTCGGGCCAGAAGCCGAGTTTTTTATCTTCGACGACGTGCGCTTCAGTTACTCAGGCAATTCTTCGTTCCATCTCGTGGACAGTGTCGAAGGCCATTGGAATAGCGCCCGCGAAGAGTTTCCGAATGTCGGTTACAAGATTCGGCCGAAGGAAGGTTATTTTCCCGTTCCGCCGATGGATTCGCTGCAAGATATCCGCAACGAAATGGCGCTTGAGTTGGAGAAAGCAGGCATCCCCGTCGATAAACAGCATCACGAAGTAGCCAGCGCAGGGCAGGCTGAGATCGACGTCCGTTTCGCGCCGTTGAAAGTGATGAGCGACTCGATGCAGTATTACAAATACATCATTCGCAACGTGGCGAGGAAGCACAATAAAACGGCCACATTCATGCCGAAGCCACTGTTCGCTGACAACGGTTCTGGTATGCACACCCACATTTCTCTCTGGAAAGATGGCAAACCGCTGTTCGCCGGAAATGGGTATGCCGGCTTGAGTGAAATGGCGCTCTTCTTTATCGGCGGGATATTGAAGCATGCGTCTGCGCTCACCTGCTTTTGCAATCCAACGACGAACAGTTTCAAGCGCCTCGTCCCGGGATTCGAGGCGCCGGTGAACCTCGCTTATTCGGCGCGAAATCGTTCCGCTGCGATTCGTATTCCCACCTATTCTGCCAGTCCTAAAGCGAAGCGGCTCGAATTCCGCACGCCTGACGCTTCAGCGAATCCGTACATTGCATTTTCCGCCATGCTCCTCGCCGGCCTTGACGGCGTCCAAAACCGCATCGACCCCGGCGATCCGCTCGACAAAAATCTTTACGATCTGCCGCCGGAAGAACTCGCGCAGGTCGCCAGCGTCCCCGATTCGCTTCGTGGCGCAATCGAGGCGCTCCAAGCCGATCACTCCTTCCTGTTGCGCGGCGACGTCTTCAACGAAGACTTCATCGCCAACTGGATCGACATGAAACAAAAAGAATATGATGCGCTGCGTTTAAGACCTCATCCGTACGAATTCGCCATGTATTACGACGTGTGATGTTGGGATAGCGCGCCATCTGCGGCTTGCCTGCCTCGAAACGCCAGTCGGATTCAAAGTTCTCCGCATAAAATCGCAGCATGAGGAAGATGCAACTGTTATCCAATTTCATCGTAGTCGGTTTGTTTACTGCGATTCAATTTGTCCGGGCTGCTGATCCGGCACATTCAGATCAACCGGTTGTTTCCCCAGCTCAGGCGATCGCGCGACTAAAAGAGGGCAATAGTCGTTTCACTGCCGGCAATGCGCAGCATCCCCACGAATCTACCGATGAAAGACACTACATGGCGAACAATAGCTATGAAAACGCCGACATGATTTTCCTGGGCATGACCGCTGAGCAGGCGGCAAAACGGCGCGCAGAACTGACGAAGAATCAGCATCCATTTGCCACCATCGTGAGTTGCTCCGATTCACGTGTCCCGCCGGAAATCGTTTTTGACCAAGGCCTAGGTGATTTGTTTGTCGTGCGGGTGGCTGGCAACGTGATCGACGATCACAGCTTGGGCAGCGTCGAGTATTCGGTCGATCATTTGGCGGTCCGCCTCATTGTCGTGCTTGGACATCAGCGTTGTGGTGCAGTCAAAGCGGCAAAAGAAACGCTCGCTGCAAAAACCACAGCGCCCGGACATATCGAATCGTTGGTTAAGGCGATTCGGCCGGCAGTCGAGGCTACGATTAATGGCGATCTTGAGACGACGATTGAAGCGAATGTGAAAAACGTTGTGCGAGCGCTGCGTTCATCCACGCCGATTCTCAAGCCCAAGGTTGACTCCGGCGAAGTCCGCGTGATCGGCGGCTATTACAGTCTCGACACCGGTGCCGTGACTTTTCGCGACGACAAGTAACAGTTTGCGCAAGACGAGAAGATCATGGCGAAACCCGAGCACAAAGACGCAAACTCAAAGTTTAGCCCTGGGCAGGAAGCTCTGTGCAAACTGTGGGAAGAGCATGTGCGGTATGAGTTCTCGACCCGCAACACCGACGACACGCTCGCCACGATGGTCGAAGACGCTTACGTAAATCACATTCCAGTTTTGACTGGCGGCACCGGCAGACAAGAATTGCGGGAGTTCTACTCGAAACGCTTCATTCCTCAGATGCCGCCGGATACCGAAATGACGCCCGTTTCGCGAACTGTCGGCGAGGATCAAATAGTGGACGAAATGATATTCAAGTTCACTCACACGATCCCGATGGATTGGATGTTGCCCGGGGTCGCTCCGACCGGAAAGCGTGTGGAGATTCCTCTAGTTGCAATCGTTCGATTCAGAAACGGCAAGCTGGCCCATGAGCACATTTATTGGGACCAGGCATCGGTGCTTGTTCAGATCGGGTTGCTCGATCCTGCTAAGCTACCGGTTGCGGGCGTCGAGTGCGCGCAGAAGGTTCTTGACCCGACCCTACCAGCAAACGCGCTCATGCGCCGCGCTGATCAAAGCCAGTAGTTGCCGTATCGGCGACGAACTGGTAAACACAACATGAGGGAGCTATGTCAGCACAAACAGGCCAACCGTCCCTCTACGATCGCCTCGGCGGAATTTACAGCATTGCCACGGTGGTCGATGATCTCATCGACCGCGTCATGAATGACCCCCGCCTGAACGCCAACCCAGCCGTGAACGAAGCTCATCACAAGGTGCCGCCAGCCGGCTTCAAATATCTCGTTACCGAAATGGTCGGCTGGGCCGCAGGCGGCCCGCAGAAATATACTGGACGCTCGATGGTCGACTCTCATCGGGACCTGAACATTACGCCAAAAGAATGGGATGCGTTCATGGACGACTTGCAGCAGGCGCTCGACAAATTCAAGGTCCCCGCTGCCGAGCAGGCGGAGTTGAAGGCAATCGTCAACAGCACGTACGGCGACATCGTAATTGGCAAATCGTAGCGGACTTACTCTGCACATTCTAAAAGGGCATCTGAGATATGAGCATCGTCGGAAAGGTTGATAGCCTTTGGCGTTACCCCGTCAAGAGCATGCGGGGCGAGGAATTGGATGAAGCTTTTGCTGGTTTCTCCGGAGTTTATGGCGATCGCCTCTTCGCCTTCAAAAGTTCAGCGAGTCCCAAGGGGTTTCCTTATTTAACAGCTCGCGAGCAGCAAAGGCTTCTACAATATCGTCCGCACTTCCGTGATCCCGACAAGGCAGCGCGACCTATTAACTTGGCGGAAGCGGAGAGCATGGGCGCAAATCCGGTCTCGGCCGACCCGTCAGAGTTAATGGTTGATGTCGAAACTCCGGACGGACGAACACTCGCGATTGATGATCCGGCGCTGACCGACGTGGTTCGGGCCGACATCGACCAAAAGCATCAACTCACACTGATGCGATCCGAGCGCGCCCTGACCGATTGTCGTCCTGTGTCGATCTTTAGTTTGCAATCGGCGCGCCAATTGGCCGAAGAGACGGGAACCTCGTTGGATAAGCGCCGTTTTCGGGCAAACGTGTATGTCGATTTAACGTCCGCTCAAGGTTTCGGCGAGAATGAATTTGTCGGCCGATCATTACGAATCGGGCCGAAGGTGGTGGTGACGATACTGGAACGCGATCCGCGCTGCGTCATGATCACTCTCGATCCCGATACTGGAGAGAAAACGCCGGCGATACTGAAGAAAGTGGCGCAAGCTCACGAGGGCATGGCCGGTGTTTACGGTGCGGTCATGGTAGAAGGCATGCTGCACAAAGGCGATTCGGTAGAACTGCTGGAAGCCGTCTGACAAATCCTGTAGCCACGCCCCTGTGGGGCGTCTGAGTTTCGAGCTGACCGATGTACGAACTGCCACAGGGCCGTAGCTACAGCGGAACTTAAAAGCGAATTTTGCTTCTCGCGTTTCTTTGCGCGAAAGCACTGCCACAATGGTAAACGGCGAAACAATTGAGTCCTATGTGCCGGCGCGGTTGGATCGAATGCCGTGGAGCTCATGGCACTGGCTGATCGTGGTTTCGCTCGGAGCGACTTGGATTCTCGATGGGCTGGAAGTTACGTTGGCCGGGGCATTAGGCGGGATTTTGACGCGCCCCGAAACGCTCGGATTAACGCCTGCTCGCGTCGGCGCAACCGCCACCTGCTACCTCGCCGGCGCAGTACTCGGCGCGCTGCTTTTCGGTTATGGAACCGATCGATTTGGCCGCAAGAAATTGTTCTTCATCACAGTTGCGGTTTATCTCATCGGAACGGCGCTGTCCGCTCTTTCATGGAACTTCTGGAGCTACGCATTTTTTCGCGCCGTGACCGGCGCGGGTATTGGCGGCGAATACGCTGCGATCAATTCCGCGATTGACGAACTGATTCCGGCGCGTGTGCGCGGCCGCGTTGATTTAATCATCAACGGCTCATACTGGGTCGGCGCGGCCATGGGCGCGGCGGCAACGCTTGTGTTGCTTGATCCGCGCCATGTGCCGGTCTGGCTGGGCTGGCGATGCGCGTTTGGAATCGGCGCCACGCTCGGGCTCATCGTCATTTTCTTTCGCCGCTGGATTCCGGAAAGCCCGCGCTGGTTGATGATTCATGGACGCAATCCCGAAGCGGAAAAGATCGTGACCGAGGTGGAGCGAAAGATCGCCGCCGCGAAAAGTTCAGCGGTCATCCCAACCAGTCGGGACTACAGTGACTTGTTTACCACGCGGATTCGTACTCGCACGCATACGCTGTGGCAGGAAATTTGGGACGCGATCGTGCACGAACATCGTCGGCGCTCATTTCTTGGTTTCGTGCTCATGTCCACACAGGCCTTTTTTTACAATGCGATCTTTTTCACTTACGCGCTGGTTCTGATGCGGTTCTACGGCGTGGCCGAGCAGAATGTGGGTGGTTATCTCTTGCCGTTTGCGTTGGGAAATGTGCTAGGGCCATTGCTCCTCGGACATCTGTTCGACACAATCGGACGCAAACAGATGATTACTGTTACCTATGGGCTCGCAGGCATTTTACTCGCGCTGAGCGGCTGGCTTTTTCACGCGGGCGTGCTCACAGCACAAACGCAGACGCTTGCGTGGACGATTATTTTTTTCATCGCGTCGGCGGCGGCGAGCTCGGCGTACCTAACCGTGAGCGAAATTTTTCCGCTGGAAATCCGCGCGCTGGCAATCGCAATTTTCTACGCGGTCGGGACGCTGGCTGGCGGAGTCGGCGCACCAATCCTATTCGGATGGATTATTGGCACGGGCTCGAGCACGGCATTGTTTGCGGGATATTTGCTGGCTGCGGCGTTGATGATTTTCGGGGCGATCGTTGAAGCGTGGATTGGCGTTCCCGCCGAACGGCGATCGCTTGAACACGTGGCTCCGCCGCTCTCGAGCAAAGGATTGTAGGGCGTCTGTGTCACACGCCGTTGCGCCCTTTCGCAGAAACGGCCTACAATTTCCGTGGTCACCGCCCGCGGCTACAGGTGACGCTCAGTTCGCGCGTGTGTATCGGGCCGGCTGGAGTCAGCTTGCTCGAATACAGATGAAATGCATCAACACGGATCATTCCCGCATCGAGATCCTCGTTCGATTGCAAAAATTTCCGCAGCGATTGCGCGGAGACTTCGCGGCAACGGGCGATAGTAATGTGCGGATGCCAGGGACGAAGCTCCGGCTCGATGCCAGCGGCGAGCGCCGCTTCCTGGACGCGCTTGTGGATTTGGAACAGATGCGGGTGCGCCTTGCCGACACCGATCCAAATAATTTTCGGAGCGCCTTTTGTAGAGAACGTTGCGACGCCGGCGATGGGCAGAAAGAATGCGCCAAACCCAATTGCGCTGAGTTTTTCGCGCAGCACGGAATCGACACCCTCTGGCACATCGTCGAAGAAACCGAGCGTTAGGTGCATCTGAGCCGGATCGATCCAGCGCACGCCGTGAATATGCGGATCAAGGCTTGCTAGGAGTTGGCACGTTGACTCCGGCAGATCGATGGCAACGAAGAGGCGCTTGGTCATCAAGAAGCAAGCGTCCAACGCCCGCCATCCAACGTCCAACGTTCAATTGAATCCGCCCGTGATCAGCGATCGCGACTACAACGATTTGCCTTTTGTCTCGTTATTGCGCGCTGTTGCTTTATCTGCCGAGCGCGTTAGCCAATCGGGAATCAAACGGCGGACTTCAGAACCAGCGCGCGATTGGTTTCCTTCGGTGCCAGCCGATTCCGGCAAAAACCGATTCATCAACCGCATTGCGTACCCGGTGAGATTCGGGAAGAGCGCGTTGGCTAGGACTTGAAGCCGTGCGGCGAACGTGAGCGTGAGTGACGGCTGACCGCGACGGCAGGCAGCGAGAATTTTTCTCGCAGCGCGATCGGCGTTCATGGAGATTAGCGGGGCACCGGCGGAAGCGGCGAACCAGGCAAACTCGAGGTCGTGCCTGCCTTTGAATTTTGCGTTCACGTGCGAGCCGGTGCGCATCATTCCCGGCGCCACCGTTGTGACATAGATGTTATCGCGCGCCAGCTCGGCGCGAAGCGCATCAGAGAAACCGGTTAGCGCAAATTTGCTTGCGCTGTAGGGCGCGAGGTGGGGTACGGCAACTTTACCGCCAATGGAAGAAATATTAACGATGCGGCCTCCGCCCCAGATGCGCATTTCGGGAACAATCTGCGAAATCAATTCGAACGGCGCCCAAAAATGCACTCGCATGGCGCGCTCGAAATCCTCCGGCGTCATATGCTCAATGGGACCTACTTCGATAATGCCGGCGTTGTTGATCAAGATGTCTATCTTGCCAAAGCGATCGATGATTTGCCGGACAGCCGACTGAATTTGTCCGGCATCGAGCAGATCGCATTCAATCGTGAGGACTTTGCCGCCGCGGGGAACAAGATCAGCCTTTGCACGTGCCAGCTCATCGGGATCGCGCGCAATGAGCGCAACCTTGCCGCCTCGCGCGCAAACATGTCGCGCGAGCACGAGTCCGAGTCCGCGCGACCCGCCGGTGATGAGGACAACTTTGTCGTACAGCGCGTAGCGTGCGGTGCGAATGAAGCGCGCGATTATCCAGGCGACGAATAGAAGAGCGCCTGCGAATAGCACAACGCGAATATTCATTTCGGAAATTTATAGTCCGGTACTGGAAGGTTCGCGGCAAGCTACCGCGGAGGATGGCTGGCGACGGCAGTCGATGCGGCAACAGGCTCGCCGCGAGGTTAGGTAGAGCTGTAGCCACGGCCATAGGCCGGTCGCTACAACATTTACGCAATCTCGCCGGAAGCTGCTCCGACGCACTGGCGACGGTGCCTAGCTTGCGCCGTGTTTGCGATTGAAGCGGGCGACTTCGCGCGCCGTCTCGCGATCGATGGCGCGCTTTTTCAAATCGGCCCGCTTGTCATGCGCAAGTTTGCCGTGGCCCACGCCGAGCTCAGCTTTTACTCTTCCATTCTTCCAGTAGAGCTTGAGGACCACAAGCGCGCGGCCTTTCACCTGCGTTTCGCCATAGAGCTTGTCGATCTCCTGCCGATGCAACAACAATTTGCGCACGCGCTTTGCGGTCGGAATTTCGTGGCTGGCTTTCTCGTATGGCTGGATATCGGCGTTATAAACAAAAGCTTCGCCATTTTCGATTCGCGCGAACGCATCGCTGATGTTCGCCTTGCCTGCTCGGATCGATTTGACTTCGCTCCCTTTCAGCTCGATGCCCGCCTCGTAGCGCTCGAGAATCCGATAATCGCGAAGCGCTTTGCGATTGATAATCGATTCGCTCGCCATATTGCACGCAGGGCCAACTCGCTCGGACAGGCCATCTCCCGGCGAACCTGTGCGATGGACTAGGCTCCGTCCGAAGAACTTTCGAGCGACTCGTAAGTCAGCTTGCCGGCAATAATTTCGGTGAGCGCAATGTCGGTCAACGACATCCGCGGCGTCGTCTCCACCAACGGTCGATGTCCCAAGCCAAGCTGACGCACTCGCTTGGAAACAACATTAATCAGAAGTTGCTGATTCGGGATCACGTGGGCTGCTTCGTTAAGAAGTTGAGTCGTCATATGGCGCAAGGAACGAACGGGGCGGGATGCTTCCGTTGGGAATTGAAGAATGACCGGCACGCTGCTTGTAAGCACGGACGGGACAAATTGCGGGGCGAGCATGGTAAAAATGAGTGTTGATCTTCCAAGCGAAGCCGCTTCTTGTCAACCCCCGAACGCTTTCGGGGATCAACGGATTTTGTCCGTAACAGCACAAATTACTTTCGGTTAGAGTGCGATCGGCGGACTTTTCTGCGGCGCTCTGAGACAAAATTATTTGAGCTCGGAAGTGGATCCGATTGAGGAAGCGCGACGGGTTCTACAGGGGTGATATGATGACGCAACATTACCAAGGGAGCGACGGCTTCCCACCCGTCGATTCGAACTCCTTGCTATCTGCGGCAAAATACGCGAAGTAAGGAGTCGCGCCGGCTTGGCATGACAGATTAACCAATCCATTTCGGGCTGTGGCTCAGCTTGGTAGAGCGCCTGGTTCGGGACCAGGAGGCCGTGGGTTCAAATCCCACCAGCCCGATTAAGCTTTGCCACTACGATACGGAGTTGCAGAAGGTGTAGCGGTGCTTGTGTCAAGCACCGAAATCGAATAAACAGGCGTTTACCACAAACGCCTCTACATTATGGCCATCCAAACCCCGGCAATGCATTTCTCGGTCGCGATCGTCGGGGCGCTGATCGGCGTGGTGATTTTGTTGTTCGGACGAAAACTTTTCTGGCTATGCGTCGCCGCAGTCGGATTCGCGGCAGGCGTAGAGATTGCGCCACACCTGGTTCACGAGCCGTCTCCTCTGTTAGCATTAACCGTTGCCCTCGTTCTTGGCTTGATTGGAGCGTTGCTCGCGCTGTTCCTCCAGAAAGTTGCGATTGCAGTGCTCGGTTTTCTCGCGGGCGGCAAACTTGCCGGCGCGATTGCCGGGGCATTCTTTATTCACTATGGACAGCACTCGACGATCGTTTTTCTGGTGGGCGGATTTATCGGGGCAATTCTCCTACTCGCTCTATTTGATTGGGCGCTCATCGTTGTTTCCTCCCTCATTGGCGCGCATTTGATTCAAAGCGCAGTTGTCCTTCCTGCAACTGGATCGACCATTGTGTTTCTCGGTCTTGCAGTCGTCGGCATCATCGTGCAAGCCGCGTCATTACGGAGAGGATGACGCCGGATGATCTCAACTTTTTTGCTGACAAATCGGGGCTCAGTGACAACAATCGCTGCATGAATTCACCAACAACTGGATTACGCGTTGCAAGCGTTATTTTTGCTCTGTTTTTCCTGGGTCACGTTCTGCGATTGATCACGCATGCGTCGGTGATGCTCGGGAGTTACCATGTTCCGATGTGGCCAAGCGTGGTGGCACTCATAGTTGCCGGCTTGCTCAGCATCTGGATGTGGCGACTTTCGAGTCTAAGAGGGATCGCGTAATCATCTTCTAAGCCAATCTGCTGGCACATCGACATAGGATCGATCTAGCTCTGCGATTGAGGCGCAGCCGAGCAGCTTGAGAGTGCGAATGAGATCAGCACGCAAAATTTCGATTGCGCGTGCAACCCCTGCGTTGCCCGCCGCCCCCAGCCCGTATGCGTATGCACGTCCGAACATTACGGCTCGAGCGCCCAAACACAGAGCTTTGACAATATCGCTACCACGGCGGATGCCGCCATCGAGGAGGATCTCGATGCGATCGCCTACGCTTGCCACAATTTCGGGCAAGACCTCCAGAGACGGCGCAACATGGTCGAGCTGTCGGCCACCATGATTGGAAATGACCAACGCATCCGCTCCCTCGTCCACTGCGCGGCGGGCATCCTCTCGCGTGTGGACACCTTTTATCACTACAGGCCCGTTCCATGCTGCGCGAATCCACTTGAGGTCCTCCCAAGTCACAACCGACTGTTCGAGCGCCGCAGTGACATCGGCGTACAGCATCGGCCCTTTTCCCGGAATGACGACATTCTCAAATCTCATCAATCCGCCGTCAGCGAGAAAAGCCGCCAGCCAGCGAGGTCTTCTCAGAAGTTGATTCACAAACGGAAGCATCGCGCCGAGTTTGCCGCTGAGGAGTTCTTTGGCGCCGTTACGGAGGTCGCGTTCCCTCAAACCCGCCACTGGCGTATCGATCGTGACAACGAGAGCTGAATAGCCTGCCTTGTGCGCGCGTTCGATAGCTGCCAGGGCGCAGTCACGCCCTCCGACGAGATAAAGCTGATACCAGACCGGACCTCCCGATGCATTTGCAACATCCTCCAGGCGGCAACCCGAAAGTGTCGAGAGCGTATAGATGATACCTGCTCTGCCAGCGGCGCGCGCGGCCGCTTCCTCACCGCGCGGATACATGAGCCGACAGCTTCCAACCGGGGCGAGAATTAGCGGCATCGGCAAAGAAGTTCCAAGGACAACCGTGTGGAGATCGCACGATGGCACCGCCACGGCGCAACGCGGACGGAATGTCACTGCCTCAAATGCGCGGCAGTTGGCTCGCAACGTCCATTCGTCCTCCGCGCCGCCATCGATGTAATCGAATACGACGCGCGGAAGCCGGCGCCTTGCCGCGCGTCGCAAATCTTCGATGTTCAGAACGCGCGGCGGCTCAACCGATCGAGACATCGGTCTCATGGAGTGGCGCGCCTAGTGGCGAAAATGACGGACACCGGTGAATATCATCGCCATATTGCGCTCGTTAGCCGCCGCGATCACTTCTTCGTCGCGAACTGAGCCGCCGGGTTGAATCGCGCATGTCGCACCAGCATTTGCCGCGGCGACCAACGCATCTCGGAATGGGAAAAAGGCGTCGCTCGCAACCGCGCTGCCCTTGAGCGAAAGCCCCGCTTCTTTCGCTTTCCAAATTGCAATGCGCGACGCATCGATGCGCGACATCTGCCCGGCGCCAATGCCAAGCGTCCGGTCTGCCCGGGCGTAAACGATTGCGTTCGATTTCACGTGTTTCACGACGCGCCAACCGAACAACATCGCGTTGAGCTCCGCTTTGGTTGGGCGTCTTTTCGTAACCACGTTTTGCGTCGCATCGCCCGCGACATCTGCGTCCTGAACCAGGACGCCGCCACAGACCGAGCGCACATCAATCGCCGGTCTTGCCTGGCTTGCCGGCACCGTCAATCGAATCAGGCGCAGGTTCTTCTTTTTCTGCAGAGTAGTGCGCGCCTCGGTATCAAAATCCGGCGCAATGATCACTTCGCTGAAAATTTCGCTGATTACTTTTGCCAGCGGCTCGTTCACCGGACGGTTGCATACGATGATCCCGCCAAAGGGCGCTTGTTTGTCCGTTGCAAACGCCTTGTTCCAAGCCTTGCGAAGATCAGCGTCGGAACCAACTCCGCATGGATTGGTATGTTTAAGGATTGCGACAGTCGGCTCCTCAAATTCGGCGATCAGATTCGTCGCCGCGCTGATGTCGAGAATGTTGTTAAAGGAAAGTTCCTTGCCATGGAGTTTTTCGAAATATTTGTCGAAATCGCCATACAGCGCAGCGGTTTGATGCGGATTTTCTCCGTAACGCAATCGCAGCGCCAGTGGAAGTGAAAGTGAAAAAGACGCGTCGGTTGTCTGCTCCTTGTTCAGGAAGCTGCTGATTGCCCGATCGTAGTCGGCAGTCCTGACAAAGGCTTTGATAGCGAGACGCTCGCGCAATTTCAGCGTCGTTTCTCCCTTGTTATCGCGCATGTTTTCAAGCACCGCGTCGTAATCTGCCGGATCGACAACTACCGTCACCGATTCATAGTTTTTCGCTGCGCTGCGAATCATCGAGGGTCCTCCGATGTCAATATTTTCAATTGCTTCTGCCAGAGTTACGTCCGGCTTGGCAATTGTCGCCTCGAAAGGATAAAGATTTACCACCACCAGATCGATCGGCTCAAAGCCACATTCACGCGCTTCCGCCTCATGCTTCGCGTTACCGCGCTTGTAGAGAAGACCGCCATGCACGCGGGGATGCAAAGTCTTAACTCGCCCATCGAGCACTTCTGGAAACGCGGTGAAGCTCGAGATCTCGCGCGCTGGAATTTTTTCCTTCCTCAACAGGTTCGCCGTTCCGCCCGTAGAAATGATATCAACGCCCTGACGCTCGAGGACGCGCGCAAACGCAGCCACACCGGTTTTGTCGGAAACGGAAATCAGAGCACGGGTGATTTTCATCGGTTCGTTGAAGGGTTGAAGCGTTAAAGCGGCAAAATATGGGCCAGCCTGTTTCCGCTTCAACGCTTCAACCGTTTAACGCTTTAACGATCAAGAACAATGTTCTTGGCCGCCGGATAAAGCACCGGACAGCAGCCGATGGTTTCGCAGAACGCTTTGCTGAAATGGCTCAGGCTCGAGTAGCCGACTTCTATGGCCGCTTCAGTGACGTTGTAGCGTCCAGTGCGCAATAGCTCGGCCGCGCGTTCCATCCTCAAGTTGCGCAAATATTGCGGAATAGTCAGACCGACTTCGCGGGAAAAAATCCTGCTTAGATAAAACGGACTGCAGCCTACTTCCTGGCCGATCATTTCCAGCGTGGGAGGATTAGCCAGATCGCGCGCGAGAACCTCCTTGACGCGCTCCACGCGCTCCCGCGCCACACGCTTCTGCCGCATGCAAAAAAATTCAGGGTCCTTGGGCGCAAAAAGGAAGTGCGCCATCAGCTCAAGCGCCTTGCTTTGATACCAAAGAATCTGCGCCGCTTTGGCCACAGGCGGCTCGGCCAGGCTCGCAACGACGTCGCGCTGCTGAATCCACATTGGCCGGGTAGGCGCAACGACTGTCTCGTTTTTGTCGCTGAAGATAATCCGGCGAATCTCCGGCTCCAGATCCGCCTCGTTCTGCACGAATTGTTTCTGCAAATGCGACCGCGAAAATTCCAACGTAACAAATTGATGATGATCGCGCGCCTGACGTGACGCCGGTAACGGTTCGTCCGCGACGGCGTAGTACCCGGAGTTGCCAGGGAAATAATCGCTCCGCAATCGGCCCCCGCCACCCACGGCGCCGTGCCCGCTGAGATTCAAACAAAATTCCAGGCTACGCGGGTGGAAAGTGCGTCCCCAGTTAAAGGAATGGTCGGTGCGAAAGTCGTGCCACTCGATCGCGACCCCGACTTTGTCCACGTCACCGTACAATGGGCGCCACCCGTCTTTCAGTTCACGCCAGGCGTGTTGTTCGGCTGCGCAACCGGGGGTCATCGTGCGTAAATTACGAATGATGCTGAGCCGAATGCAAGGCTGGTTTCTTTTCCTCAAGCGCGGCGCGGTCCCACTTCCCTAGCTTTGAGGTGGCGTCGTAAACGCTCTGCGCGAAATCCAGCAGGACTTGATCCCGCTTTTCAGCGGTGCGCACCGCGTCGTAGGGCAAGATGAACTCGCGCAGCTTCGCCCCATAAAAAGCCGCGTCTGGCTGAACCTTCACTCCTGAGAATCCAGGCCGTTCAGGATATGCGTACGAGTAGAAAACGGGTGTCGGCATGGCTGCATTGCCGGGCCAGAAGCCGAGACTGCTTACCTCCTGCGAGTAAGCCTCGCGCGTAATCTCATCCGGCAGATGCGGAACTCCGCCGGGATGTGGCGGCGCTGGTCGGCCGGAGAAACGCGTCACCGCCAGATCAAAGCTACCCCAGAAAAAGTGCACTGGACTGCATTTGCCGCAGAAACGCGACCGGAATTCCTTAAACACGCGATCGCTCTGCACGAGGACGCGCCAGAACCTGCCGGCGTATTCGCGGTCATAAGAGTGGTGTTCTTCATCTCGATCGAACGCGATCGGATTCTCAATCTCGTTAGGCATTGTGTGGATGGTCACCGGCAGATCCAGATCCTCAAGAGTCTTCATCAAGGTGCGATAAAACTCGGCAACCGAACGCGGTTTCAGTTCGATCGTGTCCCGAACGCCGTCGCTTGTCTCGATGCGCAGTTCGTGATCGATAAAATCAAAATTTATCTCGAACGTGCGCATACCGTGCGGGATCGGTGAAGTCGTTAAGCCGCGGGAAGTTACGTACAGAGTGACATGCCAGGAGTGGTTCGTCCATGGACTCAGCGCCAGCCGAATCTTGCCCACAATCTGTGTCCACATGTGCAGAGTGATGGCAGTGTCCTGCCACTCCGCGAAAGGCAGAGGCGGCCAATAATCAGACGTGCCGTTCACTTTAGTCTCGCTACTCCCGGTTAATGAAATCCGAAAAGGAGCGCTTCACCTTCTCAAACATTCCTCGCGCTTCTTCCTGTGCTTTATTGAACCCATGCTTGATCTTTCTCTTGACGTTGCTGATGACGCCGCTTCCCTCTCCCTGTTCGGAATCGCTTGCTACGTCCTCCATGGTCGCGCCGGCAAACATTC
>QHOV01000152.1 GCA_003218885.1 Verrucomicrobiota bacterium
CTTTAAGTCCGTTGTCATCCAATAGAGGGTGGAGCTCCTGCGACGCCATGCAAATTTGCAAAATGCGCGAAAGGGCTCGCGGGAGCTCGCCCCTCAATTCTCCTTGTTTGTCATCCCCAACGAGGTAAAGGACCTCCCATAAACTCGGAAGATCACTGCGCTACTTTGCGTGACCGATCACCCAACGTGTGATCTTTCGTCGTCTTCGCGACTCAGGATGAAAGCAGAGGTCGTGCGCGCATCGATTAGACTCCGCGCTGCGTCGGGCTCCAGATGAATTTGTGCATCTGAAGTTGAAACCGAACATTGAGTTTGTCCGTCAAAATCCATTCAACAATTTGGCGAGGATCGATCCTGCCGAAAATCGGTGAGAACAGCACGGCATGACAACGCGAAGGAAGATCGTAACGCTCCACCTTATCGCGTGACCATTCGTAATCTTTGCGTGATCCCATTACGAATTTCACTTCATCGCCCGGTGTGAGATGGTCGATGTTCGACCAAAGATTCTTTTCCACTTCGCCGCTGCCCGGCGTTTTTAAATCCATGATCCGATGGACGCGCGGATCGACTTTCGAGATATCGTGTGCTCCGCTGGTTTCGAGCAGGACTGTGTGTGCTGCATCGCACAAGATCGACATCAACGGCAGCACGTTCTTCTGCAACAAAGGCTCGCCGCCGGTGATTTCGACCAGCGGACAGCGAAACGCCGCTACCGCTTCGACAATCTCTTTCAATGTTTGCTTTTTCCCTTCGTAAAATGCGTACTCTGTATCGCAATAGTTGCAGCGAAGATCGCAGAAGGTCAGCCGCAAGAAGACGCACGGCGATCCCACCCAGGTACTCTCGCCTTGAATCGAATGATAAATCTCGTTAATCGTCAGCGTCTTTTCGTGTTCTGACATGCCGTTATAGGATTAGATCGGTCGCTCGGTGAATCCTTAAACGTCTTACGCGACCAATCGCAACGCAAGTTTCGCCGCAAAATGCTGATCTCTCCAAGGCATCATCGGCACCAAAACGTGGAAGAACCGCGGTTTTTCGTTTGGTGATTTTACTAAGATTTTTTGATTGACGCGCTTGTGGCGCAACTCTAGTCTCGCGGCCATGCGCTCCGGTTTTGCCTTAACCATTCGCCGTTTCGCTTCATTTCCACTCCGCATTTCAATAGAATCTGCCGGGGAGATTAGCCGCCCTGTTGGCCGGCTAACCCTTGCATTTGTTGCAGGAATCTTCCTTGCGGCTGTTCTTGTGTCGCAAGCACAGGAGTCAGTTGAGCCGGACGTCCTACCCTCTTTGGCGGAGCCGTCCTCTCCAGCGGAATCGCTGCCCTCCACGTCAGCGGAGCCACTGTCCGCTTCATCTCAATCGTTACCCTCCATAGCGCCGGAGCCTTTGCCTTCTTCAGCGCCGTCGGTGCCTTCCTCCGAGGAGGCCTTTCCGTCTTCAACCGACCCGTGGTCTTCTTCAACGAACTACACCGCGGCGCAAACAAACGCTATTCCGCCGCCGAGAGCGGCAGGTCCTTACGGCTCTGTAGACAACAAGAACGTATTCGTAGGTGACGCGATTCCCTCAGGGGAATCGCGTCGCTTTCACTACCATCTGCAGCTGACAGTGCGAGGTGTCTGGGATGATAACATCTTCATCAGCCACACAAACCGAGTCTCCGATTATTACTTCGCGATTGAGCCGGAGATCACCATTGGCTTCGGTGACATCGAGGGACGCAGCAGCAGCTATCTCCGGTTGGATTACATGCCCAGCGCCATTTTGTTCGTCGACCACTCGGACGAAGACGCATTTAACCAGCTGATTCACCTTGAGGGGGGATATAACTCTGGCCGGTTGCGCTTGAGCCTCTTCGAGGACATCGCGCTACTCGAGTCGGCGAACCTCAACAGCATCGTCGATACGACAGGGCTATGGGCAAACACCGATGCGAGCGGGCCCACGCGGGTGAACATCTTCAACACGCGTTTAAGAGCACAGTATGATCTGACTGGGAAAGTATATCTGCAGGGCGAGGGTGATTCTTCGATCTTCTTCTATCCCAATCACATTAGTTCCTACACCCTTTCGGGCGGCCTTTATATTTACTACAATTGGCTGCCAAAGGTATCGGTGGGAGTGGGCGGCACCTTCGGATACGATTGGGTGGACGACCCAACTCCCAACCAAACTTTCGAGCAGGTGAACGCGCGGATTAATTATGAGGTGACGAGCAAATTCAACTTGTATGCTTCGGGTGGGGTTGAGTTCCGCCAGTTCGACAACGACCGGGGTGACCACACCACACCGGTGTTTGAAGTTGGGTTAACTCATCATCCCTTCGACGGCACCACTTTCACGCTGGCGGCCGGCCGGCGGATTTACAATTCCGGGTTCCTTGCTAACCAGGATTTTGCGACCACATACATTGTGGGCCGATTTCAGCAGCGTTTATTTTCGCGCGTTTATTTCGGGTTCGGCGGCGGCTATGAAAACTCGGACTATTTCGCCACTGCCCGGAACGTCAGTGCGCCGAGGGATGATGATTACTGGTTTATCGAACCGTCGGTTGACGTGCTGATTACTAGGTGGCTGAGCACCGGAGTCTATTACCTGCACCGCCAGGACGTCAGCTCAGTCGATTTCTTCAGTTTCTATGACAATCAGGTGGGCGTTAGGGCTACGCTCAGGTTTTAGCTGGGGTTTAAATCGTTTGCGAGCTGGGACATCGGGAGGGTGGTTGGCGATTGCGCTCGTGCTGGCGTTGGTCCCAGAGTTCCTGTTAGCTCAAATAATGCCGGGGACGGCGTCGCAACCGGCCGGCATCTCGACATCGCCAGGAGCCGTTTCGGCGGCTCCATCAAGCATCGGCGCCAGCGCACCGGCTGGTTACATTTTGAGCCCGAACGACCAGGTGTCGGTCGAGATTTTCGGCGAAGATGACCTGCGCACAAACGGAAGATTGAACCCCGAAGGCAACTTGAGCGTCCCATTGCTGGGCTCGATCCATCTAGCGGGACTGACCCTGACCCAGGCAGCTTCAAAACTCACAGACTTGTACGGCCGCGATTACCTTGTAAACCCAAGAGTCAATGTGATGCTCCTCAGCTACGCGAAGCGGCGTTTCTCGATTTTGGGCCAGGTAAATCGGCCCGGTAGCTACGAAATGCCCGAGAGCAGTCCGGGCGGTATCGATCTATTGGAAGCGGTCGCCTTGGCCGGCGGATATACGCGCATCGCTGCGCCAGAACGAATCACCGTGCGACGACATAATGGGAGTGGCGACCAGGTTTTCAAGGTCAATGCAAAGCGCTTCACCAGGGGAAGCGGCGGAGGTTTTCTCGTCGAGCCAGGCGATACCATCACCGTCGGGGAAAGCATTTTTTAACTGAAAAGTTTTTGCGCCTTCGCCTTTTCGAGCGCACTTCTTGGTGTATGCTTCCAGCCGATATTTTGCCGTGATTGATCCTGCGCAATCCGTTACCGGAACGACCGGTCCCTCAAATTCAGAGAAACCGGTCGCGCCTCTGGCCGGGCAATACGCCGAGGGACTACAGAGAGTCGATTTTCGGCGCTTCTGGCATTCTTTCGTCGAGGGCATTTGGATCGTCGCGATCTGTGTTCTGGCTGGCCTGTTTCTTGCGCTGGGTTACCTCGCGCGGACGCCGAAGCTTTACCAGGGACATACAGTTCTCGAAGTGGAGTTTCAGGAACCGAGCGTTCTCGCCACGGACGATTCCACCACGCGCATGCGCTCCATGTTTCTCGCCAGCCAGGAGGCGCTGCGAACCATCGAGCAAAATCTGACTAACCAAACCCTTCTTTCCCGAGTCGTACGCTCCGAAAGCCTGGCGGAAGACGGTGGACGCGCGCTTCTGGGCCAGAGTGTCGTCACGGATAAGGCCTCCAGCCCGACGCAGCGCGCCGATCCGTCGTCGGCTGGCAATAAGACTCAGAACGCTGGTGGCGTTACGACATTTACGCCACTCGAAGAAGCATTGGGTCGAGCAATGGCCGGCATGGTGAAGCCGGCGATCCGCCGCGGGACGCGCCTGATCGATTTGTACGTGACGCACCATGATCCGGCCATGGCACAGCGCCTGGCCGAGGGCATCGGGCGGGAGTACATCCGCAACTCGATCGAGCGACGCGCTTCGCTTAGCGAGGAGGCGTTGCGTTATTTGCTGGAAGAGGAAGAACGATTGAAGAGGAACCTGCAAAAAAGTGAGGCGGCCGTCGCCGAATACAAGGCGAAAAACCCGGATGCGTTGCAACTTGGTGGTGGCACAGCAGCGACGGGCTCACAGCAGGGATCTGGCGCTGGCGCTGGCGCGCCTAGGGGCGGTTTGGTCGAGGACAAACTGCAAGAGCTAAACAACAAGCTGACGGCCGCCAAGGCCGATCGAATTCGCCTGGAAGGCGAGCTCCAGCAAATTGACCAGGTTGGCGACAACATCGACGCGTTGCTTGCGATCCCGAGTATCTCCGCGGCCGGACTGGTAACAGAAGCTCGACGCGAGGTTACAAGAATGGAAGCGGGGATCACGACTTACGCACTACGATACAAGGACAAACATCCCAGAATGATTGCCGCACGCGCTTCGCTGGCTCAGGCCAAAGAGAAGCTCCGGCAAGCCGTCATGGCCCAGCCTGCAATCCTGCGTAATGCCATCGAACAGAACAAGGCCACAGAAGTCAGCCTGCAACAAGCGTTGCAAGACCAGCAGGGCGTCGCCGTCAATCTCAACCGCACAGCGATCGGTTATCAGGAGTTGGCCCGGCAAGCCGAAACCGATCGTGCACTCTACGAAAGCGTCCTTCGCCAGATTAAAGAGACCAGTTTAACAAAAGACGTAAAGACCAATGCAGTGAGTGTGATTGAGCATTCACCGCTTCCGAACTCACCTGTTAGTCCCCGCCCTACAAGAACGATGGCTTTGGGTTTGCTTGCAGGCCTCGCTGTCGGACTAGCCTTTGTTTTTGGCGCCGATGCGCTGGATCGCTCGATTAAAACTGTGGACCAGGCAGAAACTACACTGGGACTGCCTGTTTTTGCAGCTGTTCCCGACACTACCGATGAAGGCCCCGTCAGCCGGATAAAATGGCGGAGCAAAGCCTTTGGAAGTTCGAATTACCGCGTGGTGGTGGAAACGCCTCAAAGCCCCGCCGCCGAAGCGTTCCGCAATTTGCGTGCTGCGCTCTCTCTTTTGGGGCCAGAAGCCGAGCGCAAGGTTTCGCTATTTACCAGCGCGGTACCTAACGAAGGAAAGAGTTTCACTAGCGCCAATTATTCGCTGGCACTGGCCCAGCAGGGCTACCGTGTCCTTCTCATCGACGGCGACTTGCGCCGCCCAAACATGCACAAGATTTTCCGCTTCCCGGAGGCCAACATCAAAAATGATTCAGAGGAAAATACCGCGCCCGGAGTGACGGATTGTCTGGTGGGTGAAGCCGACATAGCATCGGCAGCGCGCGAGATTCCCGCAGGAGAGTTTCAATTCGTCGATGAGAACATTGCAGTGACTGGCAACATTCTCACCGCGACGGGCGGTCAGCTCTTCGTCCTTGCTGGTGGACGACGCGCGCCGAATCCGGCCGAGATTCTCGCGGGCCCATTCTTTGGCCAGCTAATTAATGAGGCTGCAAAGCTTTTTGACCGCGTGGTCATCGATAGTGCACCGATCCTCGCCGTCAGCGACACTCTGCTGATGACTCCACACGTTCAGACGGTGTGCATCGTTATTCGAGCGGCAAAGACACCGCGTCCGGCAGTCCGCCGCGCAATTACCCTGCTGGCAAAGTCAGGAATTCGCCCGGCTGGTCTCGTATTGAACCGATTGCGGCGGGGCCGTGGCGTTGGGTATTATTACTATTACGCTTCGCACGGTTACGGCAAAGACGAAGGAGCATATTCTCGCAGCTATCACCGCAGCTATGGTAGCGAGTTGAAACCTCACAATGAAGATAACGGGGCCTAGGCGAAGATCGATGGTCAACGCTCAGGAGCGTGATTCTCCTAAAAGTTTACAACCGCACGCGTCTCTCCCGCAGATAGAGGTAACAGCACTCGGAGGTTGACTTACGAAATCGGGGGGTTGAAACGGCTCGTTATCGCGAGCGATCACGTCAGTTGGTCTTGGAGCTCTGATTCTCACGACCAAATTGTGCGCTTTGGCTGCTAACCCGCCGCTCCTGCCACAGAGTGCTTCCCCAGCAAAGGCCTAAATAAGTTGCCACGTATAGCTGGATCGATTCGATCTGAAGGGGAAAATCTACCAGCGCGTGCAACGCCACTCCTAACAGTGCAATCATCACCAAGGGTTGCAGCACGCGTCGTCGCGGCGTCCAGTCTCGCCTGGCGTGCTTGTTATAGCTGCGAATCCCGACTGTGATTCCTCCGAAAAAGACCAACGCCCACAGGCTGCTTCCGAGCCAGCCCCATTCCAGCAGGGTCTGTAAGTAGTCGTCGTGCAAAAATCTCCACTTACCCGGCGCCTGGTTAGCCGCTCCGATGTTGTACGTTGGAAATACAACACGAAACGTCCCTGGCCCAAACCCAAACAGCCCCGCGTCGGGCAGCGCGCCCATTGCCACACGGGAAGCTCGCCAGCGCGCATCACCGTGAATCCGTTGGCTCTCCGCCTGCCAGCGGTTCAGCGGTTGCTCTAAATGAATCGCCTGAGCAAGCGCGATCAGCGCCAAGAGAATCGCAAGAGCGCCCGCCGAGGCCACGCTTTTCTTGGTACCGGACAGCCTTCGCAAAAGCGTGGGTCCAAATTGCACGCAGATGGCAACCAGTAATATGGCCGCTACCAACTGAGCCATACGAGATGTATTCGCCAGCACGCCGGCAATCGTTAGGATAAAGAGACTTACCCACATTGCGCGCATGCCGGGATTAAATCGGTTGGTGAAGGCCCGGATAACAAGACCGGCACTCAATGGCCAGACCAGGTTCAAGAACGCACCAGCATTGCCGTGGTAATAATAGCTTGCAAAAAAAGTGCTCACCCAAAGCTCCGGCGGCGGTGGCGGCTGCCAGAAAATCATCTGCGCGCCAGTGGCTTTCTGGAGCAAACCGAGAAGCGCGATCGAGCCGGCGACCAGACCGATCACATACCACAACCGAAGCAACCATCGGTTGCTCTGAGAGAGATCCGAGACGAACAACATCGTCCCCAGCAGCAACGCGCCGCGAATCATCCACGCAGCGCTGATCGCATAATCGACGGAGCCAGCCAAAGGCGGCGCCAAGTTGTGTAGCGGCACAAAAAGAAAAAAATCCGAGTCGTAGATGGACTTCGCGTTGAAGAACATCCAGCCGCCGACACAGATCAAAGCCCCTGTTAAAAAAAGTAGAAGCCGCGGAAGCTGCGGTCTCCGCCAACTAATGAGCAACTCGGCGGACCAAAGACCAAGCGCAGTCAGCAATACCCAGTTGGTTGTTCGGATGCTTGTCGGTGTTGTCGCACCGTATGCCCACGGAGCGTAGACAAGTGCGGCAAAAAAAATCCAGCGAGATGCGGCGCGGAAGATATAAGAGATCACATGTCACGCGTCAGAAGTCAGACGTTGTATCCACCGATCACTGACCACTAGCCTACCCTCACCGCCCTTTGCCAAACAGCATGGTGTACAACGTTTTCAATACGATCATCGCATCGAGCTTCAGCGAATAATGCCGGATATAATACAGATCGTATTTCAGTTTCTCGACCGCGTCCTCGTCGCTCTCGCCGTAGGGATAATTTACCTGCGCCCACCCGGTGATCCCCGGTTTGACCAGGTGCCGAAAATGATAAAACGGGATGGTTTGCTCATAACGTTCGGCGCACTTGCTCCACTCCGGACGCGGACCAATCAGGCTGATGTCGCCTTTGAGGGCATTCCAAAGTTGCGGCAGCTCATCAAGCCGAAGTTTCCGAAGCCGACGCCCCATGGACGTTACACGACGATCGCCTTCTCGCGTGTAAATGTCCTCGTCCGCTTCATCGGAGCGTCGCATTGTCCGGAATTTGAAAAGAATGAACCGTCTTCCGTCGCGCCCGACTCGTTCCTGTCGGAAAAGAACCGGACTGCCGTCCTGCATCCAGATGACCAGAGCGACAAGCACAAAGAGCGGAGCGCAAATGATCAGTGCTATCGCCGAGGCAACGACATCGAAGAGCCGCTTGAGGTAATGGTAGGGAGAGGTGCGAGCCAGTTGAAAACCACTCTGGAGTGGCCAAAACGGATCGATGATGCCCAGCGGCAGATAACGCCACTGCGTTTCGTAAAATGATTCGAGCGTGTAAACGCGCGTCTCCTGAAATTGCGCGCGCACAAGTCGCTCCAGCAAGTGCGTGCTGAGCGAGCTCGCTCTCTCAGCGAGAATGAGGCCGCTATAACGCTTGCCGAGATTATCCAACTTGGCCGCGAGGTTCCCTTGCACAATCGGCGATCCTTCACCGGCGATTGGCAGGCCCACCCGCTGCTCATCCACATCCACAAACTCAAGCTGCTGTCCGTTTGGTGAGTTTCTGTAGGCCTCGTAAAAACACGCCGCCGTGGCGCCGCCGCCAATCACGAGAAACGATCGGCTCGCGCTGCTGGCAACCACGTATTGCCTGATCCACCGACGGTAAGCCAGTGACGTGGGCAAAAAGATTGCGAAGCTCAAGAGGAGCACACCGCGGCTTGGTTTCATTGTCTGATCGAATGTCGCTGCGGAATAAATCAGCATCGCGCTAACCACGGCCGCGGCAATGATGGCAAGGACGTGCTCGGCCGCATAACCAAGAGTCAGCTTCTCGACAGTGCGATCGTAGCCGCCGACAAAATAAAGCGCCGTCACAATGACGCCGAGCTGAATGAGGTTGATGATAAAGAACTGAAACGGCGTAGCATAAAATGCGTCGTACCTAAACCAACCTGCAATTCGGTAGATTGCGAGCCAGCTCACTACATCAAGAAAAAGATACAGCAGTGCAGAGGACCATTCATGGTTGAGAAAATGCGACCACAGACCAGTCCGCCTGAGGGGGGCACGTGTGCCACCGCGCTCGACCACCGCTGTCGAAGACTCCTCCTCGAATCCAAGGATTTGTTGAGAGAGCGTCCGGGATTGTTCGCTGTTGCCCATTAAGCCCGCAATTATATCCTCAATCGCCGAGAAATGGAAGATTCCTTTCTTCGGGTTCTGGTCAGAGACCGCGCGCGCTGCGGCCCCCGAGCGGCGTCACGGCTTTAACGCTTCAACGCTTCAACGAATCACGGCTCAGAATTGACAGCCAAACTTGTCGCCGCTCTGACCTCCAGCCGATCGGTCACTCTTTGAATGACCGCCGCTTGCCGTTTCAATTGCGTCCTGAGCTCGTCAATTTCTTTCTGCTGTTCCTCCATTTTGCGATGTGCTTTTAGGAATTCATTGAGCAACATCGCGTTCACTGCCTCGTAGCGGACGGCGTACGGTTTGCCGTCCGCATCATAAATCACAAGATTAGGATTCACCTCCGCAACGTCCTCAGCGATTAAACCAAACTGCGGCGCAGTATCCTTGTGAACCTTGTAACGAAAGCTCACCGGTTTAAGTGCCAGGATGGACTCACTAGCTTTATCTATATGTTCAATGTCGGTCTTGAACCGGCGCGAAGAACTGGCGGTGCCGAGTTGGCCGGCGGAGTCAATCAGCACTGGCATCGCGTTATTATTTATTGTTGTCACTCCGCGAATGCCAGCGATAAAAGTTTTAGTCTGGACTGATCCGATACGTGTCGTATTGGATTCGCCAGCTACCCCACCATTGCCGATATCGATATTGGCACTGCCCGTAGTAAGTTGAAGGCCGGCGTTATTCCCCAATGCAATATTGAAGTCGCCAGTGTTATTAATCAACGCGCTAAAGCCGACAGCCGTGTTCGCGACGCCGCTGATGTTATTCGTGAGCGCTTGGAAACCGACAGCAGTATTGTTAACCGCATCAACATTGTGGAGGAGCGCTTCCTCGCCAACTGCCGTGTTCTCGGCCCCGTTCATGTTGTCATGGAGCGCGTCCTCACCATCAGCCGTGTTGAAGCTGCCAGTGGTGTTGAACGTGAGCGCTCCAGAGCCAGTCGCGGTATTGACACTCCCGGTTGTATTAAAGGCGAGTGCCTGAAAACCCGTGGCAGTGTTCGCTACTGCTGTCGTATTGCTTGAGAGCGCTTCAAATCCATTCGCTGTGTTCGCGTGACCTTCGGTGTTGCTGAATAGGGCCTCAAACCCAGTAGCGGTGTTTTGGCTCGCAGTCGTGTTGCTGAACAGAGCGAACGCGCCATCGGCCACATTTTGTGAGCCGGTGGTGTTGCTGAGAAGCGCTCCAGCGCCAATGGCAGTATTGCTGTCGGATGTGTTGGCAAGGAGCGTCCCGGCGCCGATCCCGGTGTTCAACTGGCCGACAGCGTTGCTGCGAAGTGACAGGAAACCAACTGCTGTATTGAACCCGCCGGTAGAGAGGCTAAGCAGGGTGTTTTGCCCTTCTGCTGTGTTGCCGCCGGGATAGCCTCCGTCCGGCGCCGGACTGACTGCCCGCGCAATAGTTCCGATAAACGCGAAACAGAGGAGTAATAATGCGGCGAGAACTGATGAGATTTGGGTTTTCATAGCTTCGAGCTTTGCAAGAGTCGCCTCACCTTGTCGAGAAGAAATTATTCCGCGCCGCGACCTATAGCCGCGACTGACCTGTCGCGCCGCGGCCGAAGGGCGAATGATCGCGGCAGGGCCTCACACGCTCCGCAGGCCGACATCAGCGATACCTGCTACAGCATCACCCCATCGTCGCTTACGGATTATTCGCGACGACTTGCGCAGGCCTCTTGTTCGCCTCAAGCTGGGCGCTCACTTTCTGCAGGCCCGCAGTAAGCGCTTCAATTTGTTTTTGCTGCTTCGCAAGCTTGGACTCAAAGTTCTTCTTTAGCTGCCCCACCTTGCGATGCTCCTTGAGGAACTCGTTGAGCAACATCGCGTTCACCGCGTCATAACGTACGGTGTAGATTTCGCCGTTCTCGTCGCGCACCACTAGCTCCGGGCTCACCTCGGCCACTTCCTCTGCAATCAAACCAAACTCAGGCCTGCTCGTTTTGTCGCTCTTGTAATGAAACGTCACTGGTTTAAGGGCGAGTATTGCTTCGCTGGCGCTGTCCATCGGTTTAATCTCCTTCTTGAATCGGCGCGACGAACTTACCGTCCCAAGCTGGCCTGTGGAGTCGATTAGCACCGGTATAGCGTTGTTGTTTCCGGTTGTTACTCCGCGAATAGCAGCGATGAACGTCCGTGTGTGAATTCCTCTGCCGATGCGGATGGTCCCGGACTCCGAAGTACCCAGGTTGCCAATGTCAATATTGAAATCGCCTGCCGTAGATTGGCCAGCGGTAAAGCCCAAGGCTATGTTGCCGTTGCCCGTGGTGTTGCTCTGCAGTGCTTGCTGACCGACGGCCGTGTTTTGGATGCCGGTGGTGTTCGCAAGCATCGCGATTGTACCAACGGCCGTGTTGTTATTGCCAGTGGTATTGCTCTGAAGCGCTTGCTCTCCGGTGGCTGTGTTGGACTCGCCAATGGTGTTGTTAGCCAGCGCTTGAAAACCAATGGCCGTGTTGTCGTTACCGGTCATATTGCCGTCGAGCGCCTCCTCGCCAACGGCTGCGTTTTCGGATGCGGTGATGTTGTGAAAAAGGGCGCGACGTCCGACAGCCACATTGTCGTTACCGGTCGTATTCTCGAACAGCGCGCCAGCTCCATCGGCAGTGTTTCGTGCTCCGGTCGTGTTGCCGAAGAGAGCGTCAAATCCAGTCGCGGTATCGGACGCGCCTTCGGTGTTGGCCAGGAGGGCTTCAGCCCCGACAGCCGTATTGCCGATCCCGACGGTGTTGCTGGTGAGCGCAGTAACCCCCATGGCCGTGTTGAAGTTACCGGTGGTGTTGTTTAACAGCGCATTTACACCGGTTGCCGCGTTGCTGTTGCCGGTGGTGTTGCTGAACAGTGCGAACGCTCCATTCGCTGTATTCGAATTACCAGTCGTGTTGCTTAAAAGCGCTCCAGCACCAATGGCGGTATTTTCATCTGCATTGTTGGCAAGGAGCGTCCCAGCGCCAATGGCTGTATTGAAGCTGTTTGTGATGTTGCTCCTGAGTGACAACAATCCCACGGCCGTGTTGAAGCCGCCGGTGGTAAGGCTAAGAAGGGCGTTTTGCCCTTCCGCTGTGTTGCCACCGGGATAGCCGCCGTCCGGCGGCGGACTGACCGCCTGCGTCTTCGGCAAAAAGAGGCAGAGGAGTGCGAGCGTAATAAGAAGTGCTGAAGTCGTTTGCATTTTCACAGCGCGGAGTCTGGAAAAATGTCACCGAGATGTCGAGAACAATCCGCGATCAGCGATCCCGGCTACAGCTTGACGCTCCAAGCGCCGTCAATAATCTGAAATTTGGCGGCAAAGCCGCATTTGATTTAGCAACGCGTTGAGGACAACGCGTTCCACCCCTATCGTTCCTCGGCAGTGATATGTTTGTAGCGTGAATATTTTAGCGGCTTTTTATCGCTCATCGGTTGGGAAAAAAATGATCGTTGCGGTCACCGGTATCATTCTGATCCTTTTTGTGATCGGACATCTGCTCGGGAATTTGCAGATTTTCATCGGACCGGATTGGATCAACGATTATTCGCAACATCTGCGCGATCTCGGTCCGCTTCTTTGGCTGATTCGAGGTTTTCTCGTCGTCACAGTCGTTCTTCACATTTACTTCACGATCTTGCTCGCGATTGAGAATCGCCGCGCCCGGCCCGAGCCGTACATCGACAGACGATACGTGAAGGCCACGTTCGCGTCGCGTCACATGGTGATGAGCGGTCTGATTGTGCTGGCGTTTATCATTTATCATCTCGCGCATTTCACGGTGCGCGTGACTGATCGCCGGTTTGGCTTGCTGAAGGCTGATCCCCTTGGGCATTACGACGTGTATTCCATGATGGTGTACGGATTTCAGAATTATTATGTGTCGGGCTTTTACGTGCTCGGTTTGTTTTTGCTAGCGCTCCATTTAAGCCACGGATCATCGAGTTTTTTTCAATCGCTAGGGTTGAATGACAAAAAACTGACGCCGCGTCTGGCCCTCACCGGCCGGATCTTGGCGTGGCTTCTCTTTGTCGGCTACACGTCCATTCCCGTGGCCATCCTGCTTGGCCTCATCAAACCAGCGCAACAGCTATGATTGGGACATTTGACGCTAAAATTCCCCCCGGGCCGCTTGCTCAAAAATGGCGGAGTCATCGTGATCATTCGCGCTTAGTCAGTCCAAACAACCGCCGGAAGTTTGAGATCATTGTGGTGGGCAGCGGCCTGGCTGGTGGATCGGCTGCGGCCACTCTGGGTGAACTGGGGTATAGAGTGAAATGCTTTTGTTTTCAGGATTCGCCGAGGCGCGCCCATTCGATTGCAGCACAGGGTGGAATTAACGCGGCGAAAAATTATCAGAACGATGGCGACAGCATTTACCGGTTGTTCTACGACACGATCAAGGGCGGCGATTTTCGTTCCCGCGAAGCGAACGTTTATCGGCTCGCTGAAATCGCCAACAACATTATTGATCAATGCGTGGCGCAAGGCGTCCCGTTTGCGCGTGAATACAGCGGCTATCTGGCGAATCGTTCCTTCGGTGGCGCGCAGGTCTCACGGACCTTTTACGCGCGCGGTCAAACAGGCCAGCAGCTTCTGTTGGGTTGTTACCAGGCGCTCTGCCGTCAAATCGCCGCAGGCACAGTGCAGATGTTCCCGCAGACAGAGATGCTCGACTTGGTGATCGTCGATGGACAGGCAAAGGGAATCGTTACGCGAAACCTGCGCTCAGGAAAAATCGATAGGCACGCGGCCGACGCCGTTGTACTCGCCACCGGCGGATACGGAAACGTGTTTTATCTCTCGACCAATGCGCGCGGCTGCAACGTCACAGCCACTTATCGCGCGTACAAAAGGGGCGCGCTTTTTGCCAATCCATCATTCACGCAAATTCATCCTACGTGCATCCCGGTCAGTGGTGAACATCAGTCCAAGCTCACGCTGATGTCCGAGTCGTTGCGGAACGACGGACGCGTCTGGGTACCGAAACGGAAGGAAGATCGCGAAAAAGCGCCAGGCGAAATTCCTGAGCCAGACCGTGATTATTATCTCGAGCGGAAATATCCCAGCTACGGCAACCTTGCGCCGCGCGATATCTCATCACGCGCAGCGAAGGAAGTTTGCGATCAAGGCCGCGGCGTCGGTCCCGGCGGACGCGGCGTCTATCTCGATTTTGCGGATGCAATTAAGCGCCTGGGCGAAGATAGGATTCGGGAACGCTACGGAAATTTGTTTGAAGTCTATGAAAAGATCACCGGTGAAGACGCCTACAAAGTGCCGATGCGAATTTATCCGGCGGTGCATTATACGATGGGTGGTCTCTGGGTCGATTACGACCTGATGAACAATATGCCCGGTTTGTTTGTGATCGGCGAAGCAAATTTCTCCGATCACGGCGCCAACCGGCTTGGAGCCAGCGCGCTTATGCAAGGTCTGGCGGACGGGTATTTTGTTTTGCCTAACACGCTGCCGAATTATCTCGCAGGCCAGATGGGAAAACGGCCCTCGCCGGGTGCTCCGGAGTTTCAAGAAGCAGAGAAAAATGTCCAAGCCAGGGTCGAAAAGCTTCTCAGAGTAAATGGCACGCGCTCGCTCGATTCGTTCCACCGAGAGCTCGGCCTTCTTCTCTAGGAGAAATGTGGAATGTCGCGCCACGAAAAGGGCTTGCGCGAAGCGCTCCAAAAAATTCCCGAGCTGCGAGAACAATTCTGGCGCGATGTGCGCGTCCCCGGAAACGAGGAAGATTTTAATCAATCGTTGGAGCGCGCCGGGCGTGTCGCCGATTTCCTCGAATTCGCCGAGCTGATGTGCATGGACGCGCTTGAGCGCGACGAATCAGCCGGCGCGCATTTTCGCGAGGAACATCAAACACCCGATGGCGAAGCGCTCCGCGACGACGAACGTCACGCGGCAGTGTTTGCGTGGGAATTTCAAGGTGATGGGCAACTCCCAAAACTGCAACGCGAACCGCTACATTTCGAGACGGTGCATTTAACGCAAAGAAGCTATAAGTAGTTTTTAGTTGAGAGTTGATGGTTGATAGATGTCCAATGCGCCATGTTTAACTTCGAAAATTTAGATGTTTGGCAAAAGGCGATCGATTTCGCCGATCTTGTTTACAATCACACTCGCCATTTTCCCGCTGACAAGCGCTTTGGTCTGACCAACCAAATGCGACGTGCTGCTGTTTCGATATCCTCGAACATTGCAGAGGGAACATCTCGGAAGTCACAAATCGATTTCGCGCGATTTCTTGAGATCGCTACGGGCTCGGTTTTTGAGGTCGTCTCCCAGTCCTTCATCGGCCGGCGGCAAGGGTTCCTAGCCGAAGAAGGCTTTCGTGCGCTGTACTCAGCGGCCGATGAAATTGGCCGCATGCTGAGCGGACTACGAAAATCGTTGATCTCCACGTGACCGTGATGCGCGTCTCTGCCGATCTATCAACTATCATTTCGTGACGGCGCGACGATTACAGTCGAACCATTCCGCGTAGGATCGTTCCCGATCGTAAAGGATTTGGTGATCGATCGGAGCGCGTTGGATCGCATCGTGCAAGCCGGTGGTTTCATTTCCGCGCGCGCGGGTTCTGCGCCCGAGGCGAATTCGATTCCGGTTCCCAAGCACAATGCCGACTTGGCGATGGAAGCGGCAGCCTGCATCGGCTGCGGCGCGTGTGCCGCGGCGTGTCCCAACGGGTCAGCCATGCTCTTCACTTCTGCAAAAGTCTCGCACCTCGCGCTCTTGCCACAGGGAGATCCCGAACGAGAGAGTCGCGTCCTTAAAATGGTGCAGGTCATGGACGCGGAAGGCTTTGGCAATTGTACCAACACTTACGAATGCGAAGCGGTCTGCCCCGCCGAGATCAGCGCCAGTTTCATTGCGAAGCTGAATCGTGAATACGCGCGGGCAAGATTCCGCCGATCCATGGGCGAATAAGGTAGTGGCGATTGACCTCAATCGCCCCTACTTAAGGATCAGAGTGTCTTGCACGCGCACATCCAAAGCTCGGGATCGAGCTCGGTTCTTGCGCGCTTCGCCAGAAGGTCGGCGTCTGCGTTGGCGCGCAAGGTCACGAAGATGGTCGAGCCAGAACCGGACATCAGCGCCGCGCCGACTTCGGGTTGCTTAAGCAGCCACATCTTCAATTGCGCAAGAAAAATAAATTTGTCGAACACGGGGCGCTCCAGATCGTTGACAAAAGTCAGGCCGGCGAATTCCTGAGCTCCGTAAGCGACGTTTGGAATTTCTGCCGCGCCACGCCAGCGCGCATATGCCCATGCAGTTGAGACGGCAAAGGCCGGTTTCAGCAGCAATAGGGACAACCGGTCGCGCAATTTGATTGGGCTCACCAGCTCGCCGCGTCCCTTGCAGAGCGCGGCCGATTGAAAAATGAAAAATGGAATGTCCGATCCAATCACTCCTGCTATTTCGGCCAGGGCTTCACGCGGCAATTTTGTCTCGAACAGTTGGTTAAGCGCGAGGAGAGTCGAAGCCGCGTTGCTGCTTCCCCCACCCAGGCCCGCTCCGTGTGGAATCTTCTTTTTGAGCTCAATGGAGACCGCCGCCTTCAACTTTGTGGCGGCAAAAAAACTTTTCGCCGCTCGAACGATCAAATTGTCGCCACCTGGCGGCACTGATGGATCGTCGCAGTGGAATTCAATCTCCTTACTGTCGTCGCTCTTGCCGATTTCGATCTCGTCGCAAAGCGTGATCGGCACGATCATCGTTTCGATTTCATGAAAGCCGTCGTCACGCAGCCCTAAAATTTTAAGCGAAAGATTGATTTTCGCAGGTGCGAGGACTTGCATATCGTCATGTCGAGCGTAGTCGAGACATCCCGTGTTGCCAGTCAAAGGTAACGCCACGGGATGCCTCGACTTCGCTCGGAATGACAAACGCTGCTGACAAAATCATCGTCGCGCTGGACGTCGCGACAAAAGAAAAAGCGCTCGAGCTCGTCGATCAATTGCGCGACCAGATTTCTTTTTTCAAAATCGGCCTGCAACTTTACACGGCCGAAGGCCCTGAAATCGTGCGCGCCGTTTTGTCCGCCGGCGCGAAGGTCTGGCTCGACCTCAAGCTCTACGATATTCCGAACACTGTCGCCCGAGCAGTTGAATCAGCGGGTCATCTCGGTGTGCACATGCTCACCATTCACTTGAGCGGTGGCAGCGAAATGGTGCAGGCTGCAACCGCGGCTCGGCCAAACAACATGTTGCTCCTGGGTGTGACTGTTTTAACAAGCGCGACGGAGGAAACGCTGCGTGAAATCGGAGTCGCCAGCAAAGTGGACGACCAAGTCTTGCGTCTCGCCAGATTGGGTGTTGAAGCAGGAATCGACGGAGTCGTGGCGAGTCCGCATGAAATTGAAAAGTTGCGCGCAGAATTTGCGAGCAGAATCAAAATCGTAGTTCAAGGGATTCGTCCGACTTGGGCGGAGCCGGGCGATCAAAAGCGATTCACGACGCCCCGCCAAGCGATCGAAGCCGGCGCCGATTATATCGGCATTGGCCGACCGATCACTGCGCATCCGCAGCCGAGCGAAGTCGTGGCGAAGATTCTACAGGAACTCAGCTAATGGCTGGCATTCCGAGCGAAGTCGAGAATGGAGCGGCGTGGGAAGCCGCGACATGGACGGGAAGGCTGAGCGAGTGGGAAGCGAGCGAATCAAATCTGTCGATGCTTCTGAAGGAGCCAGAGATGTCTCGACTTCGCTCGACATGACAACAAGGCTATTCACTGCGCTTCACGTTTACCACGACGACACCCTGCACTCGGCAGCGATGAACATGGCCATCGACGAAGCGCTGCTAGAGCATGCCACAGCTCCTTCGATTCGCTTTTATCGATGGCACTCCCCCGCTCTGTCTTTCGGATATTTTGGGAGGTTTGCCGATGTGAAGAGTTACACGCGCGAAAGCGATCTAGTTCGCCGCTGGACCGGCGGCGGGATAGTTTTTCACGGAGATGACCTGACCTATTCCATTGTAATTCCCGTGAACGACGCAGCCTTCGGCGAATCGTCGATCTTGGTCTACGAAAAGGTTCATCGCGCTTTGTGCAGAGCCTTGAACGGAATCGGCGTGTACGCAGAACTGGTAGGGTCGGCGCGTTGCGCCGAGCGGACGCTGCAGCGCGGCGTCCTTACCAACAGTTGTTTCGCGCATCCGGTGTGCGCTGACGTGCTGATTGATGGTCTCAAGGTCGCTGGCGCGGCCCAACGCCGGACGCGATCCGGATTGCTGCAACAAGGCAGCATTCAAGGGATCGATCTTGGCAACGGTTTGGCCGACCGATTTGCAAAAGCGTTGTCAAACGATTGCAGTGAGCGCAAGATCAATGAAGACGTTTTGAATCGGGCGCGAGAATTAGCTTACTGCAAATACGGGACCGCTGCCTGGTTGCGTAAGCGCTGATTGCGTCGCCGGGGCGCCAAAGCCTGCACGCGGGACGCGACCGCTCTCCAGAAAATTTGCGGCGCGAAGCTTTGACAAGCTCCAACCCGCGCCGCTATTCTCGACGGCGTGGAACTCTCCGCGCGCTCACGGCCGAAGCGGGCCGATATTACGGCGGCCGTGCCTGCGGCCACCTCGCTCGCTCAAGTCGCGCGACTGATCCAGCCGCATCTGGAAGAAGTCGAGGCGCGCATCGCACAACAAGCAGCGGCTTTTGATCCGGCGTTGGAAGGCTACGTTGTCTATGCATTAGGCAGTCGCGGAAAACGCCTTCGCCCACTTCTGGCTCTTCTGGCCGGCGGCGCCACCGGCAAGATCAATTCGGAGCATGTCGATCTTGCCGTGATCGTAGAGCTCATACACATCGCCACGCTTTTGCATGACGACGTCATGGACGAAGCGGAACGGCGCCGCGCACAGCCAACCGCGAACGCGCGCTGGGGAAATTCGCTTAGCGTTTTACTGGGCGATTGCCTCTTCGCTCATGCGCTGACGTTATCCACAAATTTCGAAAACGCAGATATCGGTCGCGCGATTGCGCGTACAGCGGCGACGGTTTGCTCTGGCGAAATGATCCAGACCCAACGCCGGTTCGATCTCACTCTGACCGTCCAGGATTATTTGCACATCGTTGAAATGAAAACGGGATCGCTTTTCTCAGCCGCAGCGGAGTTGGCTGCCCTCATTAGCGAGGCAGATCCCAACGTGATCGAAACAGTCAAAAATTTCGGGTTTCAAATCGGAACGGCGTATCAGATTTACGATGATTGCCTCGATCTTGCCGGCAGCGAGAGCGCGACCGGCAAAACACTGGGGACCGACCTCCGCAAAGGCAAATTTACTTTGCCGGTTTTGATTTTTCTGCGCTCCGCGTCGGAGTTCGAACGGGAACGCTGTTGCCGGCTTGTGCTCGAAGAGCAAGTCGAAGAAATGATCGAGCTCCTGAAGAATGGCGCGACTGACGGAGCACTAAATGAGTCAATCGCGGCCGGCTGCGATTTAATTCGCGAGGCACAAGGCACACTGGACGGGATTGCGTCAAATCCCTACGCCGATGCGTTGTTCTCCCTCGGCGACGCGTTGTGCGACATGTTTGATCAACTTCGCGTCTGATGAATTGTGGGAGGGACCTTGGTGTCCCGACTTTTAGCAACCCACCATCACCGCCCTGAGGCCGTTCCCACATTTATGTCGCAGCTTAAAATCCGCGAGATGCCGGAGGAGGAACGGCCGCGAGAAAAACTACTGGCTCGAGGCCCCGACGCGCTGACCAATGCGGAATTGATCGCAATCCTGCTGCGCACTGGCCGGCCTGGAATGAACGTAGTGGAGGTAGCGCGCGAGCTGCTCGACAGATACAAATCATTCGCGGAGTTGAGCCGCTGTTCGGTCCAAGAACTGAGCAAAATCAAGGGAATCGGTCCGGCCAAAGCATTGGAACTCGTGGCGGCGTTTAATCTGGGAAAGCGTTTCGCCCAAGAGCCGTTGTTTCAGCAAAAACTCGATTCGCCGGAATTGATCCACAAATTGCTCGGCGATGAAATGCGAATGTTGCAGACCGAGTCGCTTCGCGTCGTCTTGCTGGACACTCGTTACCGGTTGAAGCGCGTCGAGCCAGTGTCACTCGGCAGCCTGAACGAGAGCATCGCGCACCCGCGCGAAATTTTTCGTCCAGCGCTCACTTATTCGGCCCACGCCGTGATCGTCGTTCACAATCACCCGTCCGGCGACGCGTCGCCGAGCCAGACCGACCACAGCCTTACGCGCCGTCTGGCTGAAGCGGCTGAGCTTTTGCAAATCAAATTGCTCGACCACATCATCATCGGCGCACCGTCGGAAGGGAACCCGGGCTATTTCAGTTTCAAGGAGGCAGGAGTTCTGTGACAATGGCATGCACGAATCGCCTCTCCCTTCGAAAAGGAGAGGCGACCCTCCACTTACTTCGGTACGCAACAATCCGGTTGCCAACATGAGCGAGGCCAAGATTCATCCCACTGCCATTGTCGATCCGGATGCGCAAATCGGCGCTGATGTCGAGATCGGACCGTTCTCGATTATTCCACAAGCATCCATTGGCGAAAGAACGATCGTGCAATCGCACGTCGTGATAGAAGGCGACGTCGCAATTGGGACCGGCAACTTCATCGGGCACGGCACAATCATTGGCGCGCCGCCGCAGGACGTTTCCTTTTCGCCGGAACGAAAAACGAAAGTCGAGATTGGTCACGACAACGTCATTCGCGAATACTGCACGATCCATCGCGGCAGCCCCGACGGCAGCGCCACAAAAATCGGCGACAAAAATTTTCTGATGGCGGGCGCGCATATCGGACACAATTGCCTCATCGGAAACAATATCGTGATCGCGAACAACTGTTTGTTGGCTGGGCACGTGCGCGTGGATGACGGCGCATTTCTCGGCGGTGGATCGACCTTCCACCAGTTCATGCACATCGGACGACTGGTGATGGTGCAGGGCAGCTCCGGTTTCGGAAAGGATCTGCCACCGTTCGTCATCGCAGCGGAACGCAATTTCGTCTTCGGAGTAAATGTGATCGGGCTCCGTCGCGCAGGATTTAACGCGCATGATCGGGAAGAAATCAAAGCGGCCTTCAAACTTGTTTACATGAGCGGACTGAACATCGGGCAGGCGATCGAAAAAGCAGCGACGATGAACTTCGGCGTACCAGCGCGTGAATTCCTGGACTTCGTCACGAACGCGAGAAAACGTGGCATTTGCCCACTCAAACGCGGCGGAACGAAGAGCTCTTGACCTACCGCCCCACGCTCAGCGACGGCGGCCACGAGGCGTGCCGATCGCGACCGCGACGGGCCGCCGCCGTTCGCTGCAGCGCATGGTTAGGCCGCGTTCGTAATCTCATACACGCTCCTCAAGAATATATCCGCATCACTGAAATCAGGGAAGACACAACCAGCACCCTCAGCGGACAATCGTGTCGCTCGACTTCCCGTGCCAATGCCAATGAACGGAATGCCAACACGGCGACACGCACGAGCATCCCAAACTCCGTCACCAACATACACGGTGCAGGCAAATGACTCGCCATATCGTTCGGCTGCTCTCTGTTTGGAAAGCCTCATAATGGACTCCCTGTCGAGTGCGTCATCCGCTGATGCGGCCGGATGATCGTCAAAGCACATTCCGGCACTGGCCATCTTGAGGCGGGCGGAATCACGCCAACCTCCAGTAGCAAGCGACACCCGATGCGAGCCGCTCTGCGCAAGCCGAGACAACAACCTGTCAGCTCCTGCAACTGGTACAAATGGAGACTGTGATGAAGCGGCAGCGAGCAATTGGATGAAATGCTGGCGAAATCGCGAAACTTCCTGCGCCGTCGGCGACCGGCCAATGCGTGACATGCAAACATCGTGAAAGATTCCAGAATCTGTCGTGTGGGGATAATGTGACCAATCGGTGTCAAGGTCGGCGAAACCAAACACGTCCTTGAATGAGCGAACGAAGCACTCCTCGTCGATCTTCATCGTCTCAGTAAGCGTGCCGTCGATGTCAAACATGACAAGGTGCATGGGGGAGTGGCCTAACGAGAATTAGACGAATATTCGTAATTAAAGGCGAACATTTTTTCGTCTAATTCGCAATCGTCGGATTGAGCCCAAGCAACGCGAGCATGCGGCCGGTTTTTCCTTTTTCGGCGCGATAGGAATAGTAACGGTCCAGATCGCAGGCGGTGCATAAACCCGACTCGTCAATTTCTTTCACGCCGAGAGCACGACATTGCCGGACAATTTCCACGGCAAAACCGACCTCGTAATGCGGCGGACGAATACACGGGCTGAGCTGCACGATCATGTTCGCGGGATCGGAGCCGAAGCGATCAATCATTTCCCTGATCGCATTCGTGACGACGCCGAGCTCGGTGCCTTTGCGTCCGGAATGCACAAGGCCGATCGCGGGCGTTTTTGGATCGACAATGTAAACAGCGCAACAGTCAGCCACGTAAACGCCCAGGGCAATGCCGCGTTGGTTGGTGATAATACCGTCGCAGCCGGGGAATTCGCGGCCCACAGGGCCGCGGCTACAGCTCTCAACAACTCCAATTTCGTTTCCGTGAATCTGTTCGGCGGTGAACAACGGCCAATCGCCGACACCGATCGCGTTGCGAATTTCGCGATGCGCCGCATCGAGCCGCTTCATTACTTCGGCTTTGTCATGCGAGACGTCGATGTCCGGAATTCTATGCGTGAAAACGTGGCGGCAGATTCCGATAGCGCTCAGCGCGGGAAATTGTTCGAATGGAAGTTCCATTATTTAAGCTCCAAATCCCAAGCTCCAACATCCGGAGAAGCGTCGATGACCAAGCGCCAAGGGATTTTGAATTTGGGACTTTGGATTTACTTCGAATACGAAGTTCGCGTTCTTCCAGTCGAGCTTCGCAGCTCGTTATCTTCAGCCCGTTTTGGTTTTCCCTCGGCGTCCACGCTGCTGCCAGTGTAATAGGTCTTCGTTGTCGTGGCGCGCGGCGTGAGGTTCGCGAACATCTCGTGATAGACACTCTGCGCACCTGTGGCCCGATCGAATTCTGCCAGCGAAGAATTGTATCCGAAGAGCGCCTGCAACCGCGTCGATTGCGCAGTGAGCAGTTGCACTTGTGCGTTGAGCACGTCCAGTTGAACTCCCGCGCCTGCGTCCAGGCGCGCCTTGGCAAGGCGCAGCGCTTCCTCGGCTTGCTCGACATTTTTTTCCTGGCTTTGGATCAGCTCACGGTTCTGCAGCAAATTTGAGTAGGCTTGTTGTATCTCCAACTCGACCTGCCGGGCGTCATCGTCGTACGTGTTTTTGGCTTCGAAAAGAAGCGCACGCTGTTGAATGACCTGGCCAGCGATCGCGCCGCTGTCCCAGATTGGGATACTGCCTTGCACTTCTGCCAGCCAACCCTTCGAAATATCGCCAAAGCTGGAGTTGGTCGGCGAACTCACCCATTCGCCGCCGCCGGTGGCGGTAACAGTGGGAAGCCACTGACCCGTTGCCGCGCGTACTTGCTGTTTTTGATTGAGCACGTTTGCCCGCGCCTGCTTGAGAAATGGGCGCCGTTCTTTTCCCACCTCGATGGCACTAGCAAGGCTGATGGTGCGCGGGATGTATGGCATTTGCCCAACCGCTTCCAGCGGCGGATTTTCACCGAGCCCTGGTTGAAAATCGAGTCCGAGTGTCTTGGCAAGCGTAATCTTGGCAATTCGCAGGTTGTTCTGGGCGGTGATGAGGAGTGGCAGTTGATTATAGAGCGCCACCTCCGCCTGTAGCACGTTGAAGCGCGGAACTGTTCCCGCTTCAAACCGATTCTGCTGGTCCTTCAATTGAGCTTCCAAAAGATGCACCGATTGCTCGTTTACGCTGACAAGCTCTCGATTAACCACGATCTGGTAAAACTGCGTTTTTATTGTCGCGATGAGTTGGTCCAGAATATTGCGGAACGCGAAGTAGGCGCTGTCGCGCTGAAAAAACGTGCCCCGAATTTGCGGGAAACTCGTGCCGTTAAAAATCAACTGACTTCCAAGCACGCTGATGGAGTAAGAGACATCAGTCTGCTGCACATTTTGGATCGGTGTCGCTGTCGGTGCGGCCAATGGTGTCTGAATATCCCGCACTTGCGAGGGCGGCGATTCGAAGAGGGATGCAGCCCCCGTCGTACCGCCCGGCGTTGGACTTGTCCCACCCGCCGTTGTTCCGAAAATCCGCGCACCTGACAGGTTTGGATCGATCCATTCATAATTCGCCCGCGCATTGACCTGCGGCAACACTTGGGCACGGACCTGAATGATCACGCCTCTGGTGCGTTTGATCTCTTGTTCCGCGTTCAGAAGAGTCGGGTTGCGTTGCAGCGCGGTCAGGATCGCCTGGTTCAAAGTAAAGGTAGGCACCTTGCCTCCAGATAGCGTTCCGCTGCGAGACGTTGTTTCGCTGCCGTATGTTCCATCGCTGCCACCAAAACCCGGCTGAGCGAGGATGCTGAACGCTACAAAAACCCCCAGCGAACGAGAAAATTTTCTCATAGACGTTTAGCTGTTAGATGCGCGAAAGCCGATGTCCGGATTCAACGCAGTCTCATAGCACCGCCGCCAAACAAAGGAAAATCATTTCGACTGGCAGTAATCGTAAATTTTTCCGTAAATCTGCAGCCAGGCCTTTTGTTCATCGGGCGTAAGGTAGTTCAATATCTTCATCAGGTTCCCGACCATTTCCTCGCGAATCCGGCGAACGAGCGCGGAGCCTTTCGGCGTGATGCAGACCATCACTTTGCGGCGATCATCCCGCGCAA
>QHOV01000153.1 GCA_003218885.1 Verrucomicrobiota bacterium
GCAATCCCGGGTCCGTGATTGGTTCTCCAACCGGTTTGCCGAATTGCGTAATGATTACTTGTTCCGTCTGGTGAACGGCGAAGAAACATCCTTGCAACGCGCGCAAAAAGACGACCGCGAGGACGATCGACACGAGCCAAAGACAACCGCGCGTGCTCATTTCTTCTCCAGGGGTTTTCCGGTGAGCGGCAGGATTGGCAACAGATTTCGCATCGAATCGTCGATAATGATTTTCTCCCCGGTCGCAGAGAGCACGTCGCCCATGGTCTCGAGATAAAGCCGCGTGCGCGTGATTTCCGGCGCCTTGATGTATTGCTCGAGCATGGCATTGAATGATGCGACGTCGCCCTGCGCTTCATTCACGCGCTTGAATCGGTAGCCTTCGGCCGCGCGAATCGCCTGGTCGGCCTGCCCCCTCGCTCTAGGCACCGCTTCATTGTAATCGCCGTTCGCGATGTTAATGGCATTTTCGCGGTCTTGTTGCGCTTTGTTGACTTCGTTGAAGGAGGCCTGGACTTCGGCAGGGGGGTTGACGTTCTTCAGTTGCACCTGATCGACGCGGACACCGAGCATGTAGCGTTTCGCTAGTTCCTGCATTCGCGCAAGCGCCGAGACCTCGATGTCTTGGCGGCCGATCGTAATTACTTCGTCCACGGTTCGGTCACCGATCACTTCGCGCATCGCCGCTTCCGATAAATCGCGCAACGTCTGGGCAGGATTACGGACGTCGAACAGATATTGTTTGGGATCGTCGATGCGGTATTGCACGACCCATTCGACAAGTGCGGCGTTCAGGTCCCCCGTAACCATTGACCTTTCTTCCTCCGCCTCTTTCGGCGGTTGGTCGGGATTTGTGTATCCAGGAGTGGTGAAGCCGAACTCAAGTTTCAATTGCCGCCGAGTCGGCAGGACAGTTACTTCATCGATCCCAAAGGGCAGCTTGAAATGCAGCCCTGGCTCGACCGTTTTCAAAAACTTGCCAAAGCGAAGAACGACCCCTTCCGATTCAGCCTGCACCGTGTAGCACGCTGTCCATATCAAAATCACCAGAAGAATAACGATGACAACACCGGCGATCAATCGCGCGGGGAAACGCGGCAGATGAAAATTGTAAACGACGGGAGATTGGCTGTTCATGCTGGTCGCGCGGGCGCACCTCCTTCTAGACCTTTCTCAACGGAGCGTAAACAAGTGAAATCTGCATGAAAGGCGAAAGGTTGCCGTTTTCGAATCGTTTGCACGTTCTTGAAACGCATCTGTTAAAAATTCAAGTCAATCTCACGGTATTGAACACTCGATTTAGACATGCGGGTTCGATTCCCGTTGCCCGCTATCTCCCTATGAAAACACGCCCCTCCGGGAGCCGTAGTCATAACAGAACAGGCGAAAAGTCATAACTGATCCGCCTATTTCCGCCATAATCCATGTTTGTTCTGGCCCATGCCTTTTGACCAGTAGGACAGTCCTTTTTATCGGTGCATTTCGCGCTTAATCCATGGTTCAAGTCCGCCAGCACTGCCACCGCGCTTTCTGATCGATACCAGCCTAATTTGAAATCCGAAATGGTGAGAGGCGACGGCATGTCCTGCCTCATGATACGCCGGAATCAAAGCTTGTTGGTGGGGATTTTTGGCCGAGGAAGTTACGAAAGGCCGAGCATATGTTGTGGCTTCATCGGCAACCGACAAGTGATATTTGAAGGGTCGCAATGATCCGTGCGACGTTCACGATTGCGATTGCGCTCCTTTGCAGCACGGCAGCGGCAGAACAGGGGCCAGTGACATTCCTTTTCGCCGTGCGAATGTCGCGACAATCACGGCAAGGGGCCGGGGGGTGTTGCATTACAGCCTTCGTTTGAGACAGTTCGCAGATGAAAATCGAAGATTACATCAAGAAGCATGGCTTGACTCAGCGTCACGTTCCTCGCGAAGGCAGATGGATTCCAGCGAGTCTCGTGGTGCCGAGGGACGATGACTTCCAAGTTTTCGGAAACGATGACGGAACGCACGTCGTCGTGCTGAACACTACGAAAAGCAATTCAAAATCAGGCACGGAGACATGAAGTTTCTTGAGACTGAGTGGCTGGACGCGCGTAACAATTACGAGACCGATGCTAACCCATTTTGGAATGCCGAATAATTCGGCAAGATTCTTGCCGTGCAGCTTTAAGCGGACGTTCCCTCGTGGAATCAAGAGTTAGGCTGCAAATGCAGCCGAACTATAGTTAGACGGAGGCGACTCATGACCTCGAAAGACCGATCTCCATTCAAGTCCGTTCCGAATCCGTGGACGACTGGCCTGCCGAATGCGCTGCGCATTCCAGAGGTCAAGTCCGTTCCGAGTCCGTGGACTGGGCGGCCGAAGCCCACCCAGGAGGAGCAGCACTACTACGAATCGTCTGCTACGCTGATCAAGTTTTTGGAAGCCCGCATCAAAGAGTGGCGGAAGGCGATTCCAAAAGACGCGGAGGCGGTCGTTTTGGGGATACTGGCGAACGGCACGGTCATCGACGCTCATCATCTCGTCGCACAGGGCCACCATGGTATCGTCATTGAAGGCGTGTTGTTTTCGCCAGATGATTCATCGGGCGCGTCACCATGCATGGTTGTCGCCCACCAAGCCAATCTACAGCTGCTTTGCTACGTGCGGCAGGTGCCTAAGCCGCGTAGGCCGCGGGTCATCGGCTTTGGAGTTGTTGATGCAGACGAATCAACAGCCTAACCAGTCGATGCAGCTGACGGCTCCATTTAATTCCCATGCAAACCTACGAAGTCCGCCCGCGCAAAGATCATCGCGGCGTCAATCTATTCAGTTGTGCGCTGCCGTTCGGTGCGCTTTGGTACGGCGAGCCTGATGCAATCAGCTACGCGAAACATCGCAGTCGCTCACATGACGCTGTGATCCGAGTTTACGATGAAATAGGCAACGTGATCGAAACGCGCGAGCACGCTGGCGAGTTCAAAGAGCCGTGAGTTCACTCTTTCCTCGCGCCCGGCGTTTGCTCCCGGTAACTTCGTCACGGGTTGAAGGGAACCGAAGAAAGCCGATGACATCTCGCGCCACGTAATAAAACGGTATGGAAACAATTCGAGATAACGGCCACAGCGACCGGCTAATTAAAAAATGCCAGCGCATTGATGGACTGAAAGCCCTGCTCAAAGAATGGGAGCTATCCGATAAGATAATGATTATATTCGAGAACTGAAGGCGCGACTCCTATCCGTCAAAAACCAGCTAAGGAACATGTGCGGCCATGACGGATCACAGGGAGGCGGTTGTGTTGCTTCTGAGTGACGACCAACCAACCGCCGTGTTGAAACCACCGCTGGTGAGGCTCAAAAGGGCGCCTTGCCCTTCCGCCGTGTTGCCAGCCGGATAGCCGCCGTCCGGCGCAGGAGTGACCGCTTGCGTGTTTTGGACGAGCGTAAAGCAGACGAGTGCAAATGTGATTAGAATTGATGGAATCGTTGTTTTCATATCCGGGGAGTTTCGGAAAAAACTCGCCAGCTTGTCGAGGCCATTCGCCGCAAGCGTAGATCGCGGATTCCAGTTCAACGAACGCAGTCAACTTTTCATCCGCACGCACCACGAAGCGCTTTCCGTCGTCGCGATGTGCGTCTGCAATCCAGATTGTTCGTCGGCGGGAGCCCACGCTTGAACATCGCAGTCACCGCGCACCAGATTTGAGCCATTCGGTCCAAAGCTGGGGTCGGCCATTCGGATTAGCGCGAGCGTAATCGTAAAATGCGCGGACAAATGCGGCCCGGTCTGCCGTATAGGGCACCCTCCAGTCCCCGGGTTCAGATGGGTGAAGGACATCATAGTCGTAACCCAGAATCTTTTGACGGCGGACAATGTCTTCCAGCGAGACTCGAGTCGCGTTTCGCAGCATGTCGTAAAGCACCATGAACGTGGTCGTCCGTCCACGGCCGGCTTCGCAATGAAAATGCGCCCAGGCATTTTCCGGCAGCGCGCGGACAGCGAGAATAAAGCGATCCACCTCGTCATCGAGCGGCCGTGTATGGTCGGTAACAGTGATGCGCACATAATTCGCGCCGACTGCACCGACGACATCGCGCTCCGTGCTCGCGCTCGCCACGGTCACATGTTGTGGCTCCGCAGAGCTAGCGTCGCCTTTCTTCACCGGCTCGCCCGGCCGGATGTCGATTTCGCTTCCCGGCTTGAGCGATTCCACTCGGGAAGTCTCGTCGGCTTCGATTGCGCTCTGACTGCGACCTACGTTCGCCCAATCGCGTGACGCATACCAGCTTACAAGCAGGTCGTTCACAAAGATGTGCGTTTCCTGTCGTAAATCGAAGACCATCACTGGACCGCGAGTTCGCGCCAGCACGAGCTTTAGACCTTCAGGAGTAAACTCGCCGCTGCCCGAGGCGCGCAGATCATTCAGCCCAGTTGTCGCCGGCGTTTCACCTTTGCTCGCCTTAAACGAATCGTCGGTCGTGCGGAAGTTTCGCGGTAAAGCGTTCGCCAGCTTTAAGTCAATGTCCCAAATCGCCACCGGTGAGTCCGCGTCAGCGGGACGAACCGGCGGATCCTTCTGCACGAGCGTGACCGCCAAAAGAGCTGCAGGGATGAAGACAAAGCCAAATGCGAGTGACCGCCTGTCGCATTGTCGAGCAGAGAAATTCATGAAATTCGCGTCCGATTGGAGGCAAACTTTCAGCCACACAAGGAATTTTTGCTAATTCGCATTCCAAACTCGCAATTCGCGCGGCGTGATTTAATTCTGAAATAATGCGGGACGCGCTCACTCCCATGATGCAGCAATACCGGCGGCTGCGCAGCAGCATTCCGGCCGACACGCTCCTGCTTTTTCGCCTCGGCGATTTTTATGAGCTGTTTTTCGAAGACGCCAAAGAGGCATCCGGCCTCCTGAACGTCGCGCTGACCAAACGCAACGGCGTGCCGATGTGCGGCGTGCCGTATCACGCGGCGCAAAGCTACGTCGCGAAGTTGATCAAAGCAGGCCGGCGCGTGGCGATTTGCGATCAGACCAGCGAACCGCAACCGGGGAAGATCGTTTCACGCGACATCACTCAGATCGTCAGTGCCGGCACGGTGAGCGATCTCGACTTGCTCGAATCCAAGCGCGCCAATTATCTGGGCGCAATCTATGCGGATGGCACCGCCTTCGGTTTCGCGTATGCCGATCTCAGCACGGGCGAGTTTCGCTTAACCCAGGCGCAAGACCAACAATCGCTATTGGATGAACTTGCGCGCGTCTCGCCTTCGGAGCTTCTCGTCAGCGATGAGCAACAGCAGCAGTTCAAGGAAATTCCGAATACGCTTGGCTACGACAGCTACGCGTTTCTGCCCGAACAGGCAGTTTTCACCTTGTGCGAACACTTCAAGGCCAAGTCGCTCGACGGATTTGGCTGCGGGCAAATGTCGCAGGCCGTCGCCGCCGCGGGCGCGATTGTCCATTATTTGAAGTACCAACTCCGGCGCAAGATCGATCATCTGACCTCGCTGCGGTGCGATGCGCCGGCGGAGTACGTCCTGCTCGATGCGGCCACCCAAACCAATCTCGACCTGGTTGAATCGCGCAGCGCGCGAGGCACCAGCCTGCTCGCCGTCCTTGATCGCACCATCACACCCATGGGCGGACGCAAATTGCGCTCCTGGATCTTGCAGCCGCTGCGCAATTTGCCTGAGCTGGAGCGGCGCCAGCAGATGATTGCCGATTTATTGCAGGAGCCGGACCTGCTCGCAGCGATCCGCACCGAGTTGAAATCGATTCGCGACATCGAACGCGCGGCTGGCCGCTTGAGCCAGGCCTCCGGTAACGCGCGCGATCTAGTCGCGCTCAAAACTTCCCTTCAACAAATCCCGAAATTGAAAGCCGAACTGCAAAAGCTGCTCGACCGGCTCGCGTTTGGCGCGAGCCGCGTCAGCGAACAGGGCGAAACGAAATCATTGGCGCAGCGTTTGCAAAACAACATTCATGAAATGCCGGCGCTGGCAGAGAAACTGGCCAAAGCGCTTGTTGATGATCCGCCGTTCGCGCTGAAAGAAGGCAGCATTTTCCGTGACGGTTACGATGCTGATCTTGACGCGTTGCGGCAGGCGTCGCGCGAGGGGAAAAACTGGATCAGCCATTTACAGGAGCGCGAGATCGCTGTGACGGGAATCAAGTCGCTGAAGGTCCGTTACAACTCGGTCTTCGGTTATTTTATCGAAATCACGAAATCGAATCTGGCGAACGTGCCTGCGCATTACACGCGTAAGCAAACTACTGTGGGCGGGGAACGCTTCATCACGCCGGAGCTGAAAGAGATGGAGGCGAAAATTCTTGGCGCGGATGAACGCGCCCAGAACCTCGAGTACCAACTGTTCCAGAAATTGCGCGACGAAACGTTGCGTGAGATCGAGCCAATCCAGCAAACCGCGGAAGCAATCGCGGTTCTCGACGCGATCTGCGCGCTGGCGGAAACAGCGCGGCTCTTCCGCTATTGCCGGCCGGCGCTGAATGAAACGCTGCGGCTGGTGATCAAGGACGGCCGGCACCCCGTCCTGGATCAAACTCTGGTCGAAGAGAAATTCGTGCCGAATGATACGTCGCTCGATGGCGAGCAGAAGCGGCTGGCGGTCGTCACCGGGCCGAACATGGCCGGCAAATCGACCTACATTCGCCAAGTCGCGCTTATCGTGTTGATGGCGCACATCGGCAGTTTCGTTCCGGCAGAGAGCGCGGAGATCGGCTTGGTTGATCGCATCTTCACCCGTGTGGGCGCGAGCGATGACCTCGCGCGAGGGCAGTCAACATTCATGGTGGAGATGAACGAGACCTCAAACATCGTCAACAACGCCACCGAGCGCAGCCTGGTCATCCTCGACGAAATCGGACGCGGCACATCGACATTCGACGGGCTGTCCATCGCGTGGAGCGTCGCCGAATTTCTCCACGACAAAATCAAAGCGCGCACACTGTTCGCGACGCATTACCATGAGCTGACCAAACTCGCAGAGGATCGTCCCGGTATCTGCAATTTCAACGTCGCAGTGCGCGAATGGAACGAGCAGATTATTTTCCTCCGCAAAATCGTCCCCGGCGGCGCAGACAAAAGTTACGGAATCCACGTCGCGCGTCTGGCCGGTTTGCCGAAGGAAATTCTCGACCGGGCGAAGGACATTCTCGCGCACCTGGAAAAAACTGACGGGTCCTTGGAGAAACCAGCTGCCGGGGAATCGCGGCGCAGGAGAAAAACTGCGAAAAGATCTGATAAACCGCAGTTGGATCTGCTTTAGGCTGTATTCGCCAGCTTTTGCATTCGCGGAAGCCAAACTGGAGCGCCGTGGGGAATGACGTGGCGCCAGCGGGTGTCGAAACGCCAAAGGCGAGCGGCGCGGGCGAGTTCGAGTGCACCACAAAATTCGTTGTCGCTTATGCCGCGGTTGATTTCGGCGAAGCGCGGTTCGGTTTCGGCTTTGTGCGCTGGGTAATATTGATCCATGACGTTGACGTAGGTGTCGCGCGACAAATTGTCTGCGATCCATTGCATGATTTCGCGCGTATCATCGAGCAGGCCGGGCATGACGAGATGGCGCACGAGGACGCCGCGCAATGCCAGACCATTCTCGTCCACTTTTAACTCACCGACCTGCGCGTGCATGGCTGCGATGACTTTGCGCGCCGCGGCGGCGTAATTGCTGGCCACGAGATATTTTCGGCAATGCTCGGGGTCCCATAGTTTGAAATCGGGCATGTAGATGTCCACTACTCCATTCATCCAGTGGATGCTTTCGAGGCTATCGTAGGCCGATGTGTTATACACAAGCGGCAGATGCAAGCCGCGTTCTACTGCGATCACGAGGGCTTCGAGAATTTGCGGCACCACGTGCTCGGGGGTGACGAAATTAATGTTGTGGCAGCCGGTCTCTTGCAGATCGAGTATCATTTGCGCTAGCTCGACCGCGGTCACTTCTGCGCCTTCACCAAACTGGCTGGTCTCGAAATTTTGACAAAACACGCAGCGCAGATTGCACCAGCCGAAAAAAATCGTGCCTGAGCCGTTCCAACCGCGCAGGCAATCTTCCTCGCCGAAATGTGGGAATGCGCTGGCCACCCGTGCGAGCCGGCCGCTCTTGCACACACCGATCTTATTGTTGTAGCGGTCGATGTCGCAATCACGCGGGCAAACTCGGCACGAGCGCAGCGATTCGACTGCTTGCTCAGCGCGCTCTTGAAGGATGCCCTCTTCAAAGGTCTTCACATACGCCGGGACAAAATGTCGACGCGATAACACGAATCGCCCACCGCCGTTCAACTCATCCGGCCCTAAGTGGCCATTCACCCTGGAATCGAAAATGCGCACCATCGCTTGATTAACTTATTCATCTCAGCGCGAAGCGCCATCGCGCGCTGACGCATAGGTCGCGTTTTTGTGATAAGCTATCCCGCGAACATGGCAGTCAAAACCGAGAAGGAATTGCGCGAAGCGCTGCGATCGCTTTGGTTGAAGGCGGTGGCCGCCATCGAGTTGCGCAATTTCGGTTACGCAATTTCGCTACTGCAGGAGATTCTCAAACAGGAGCCGCAATTTCTCACGGGCCGTGAGCTATTGCGGCGCGCCGAGGTAACCAGAAGCAAATCAACTAAGAAAAGCTTTTTCAACATCTCAATTGCGCCGATCGCCGTCATGAAGGCGCAGCGAGCAATTAAAAAGGAGCCGCCCCGCGCTGTTGAAATGCTGGAGAAAGTCCTGGAGGACGAACCTTACAATCGCCAGGCAAATCTGGCCTTGAAAGAAGCTGCGCTGTCGGCGGGTTGGCCCGAGATCGCAGTCTTCGCGCTGCGAACGCTGCTCGAAGAAAATCCCCGCGACACCAAGGTGCTGCACGAGCTCGGGCGTCTATATCGCCAACAGGGAGATCACGAACAGGAGGTGGAAATCTATAATCAAATCACCGCGATAAATCCGCTCGATGCTGAAGCGCTCCGTCTGGGCAAAGACGCCTCGGCCCATTCAACCATAAAGAGAGGTGGATGGACGCAGGCTGAAACTTACCGCGACCTGATCAAAGACAAAGAGGTAGCAATTTCACTCGAGCAACAGAGCCGCATGCGATTGGCCGACGAAGCGCTCGACCAACAGATTGCCGAGACGTACGCGCGGCATATAGCCGAACCGGCAAATGTCGATCTGGCGCGGCGCCTGGGCGCATTGAATGAGCAAAAGGAAGACTTCGAGGCAGCGATTCGCTGGTATCAGTATGCTGCCGATCTGACCAAAGGCGCAGACACCGGATTGGCTCGAAAAGTTTCCGATTTGAAAATCAAATGCCTCGAACGGGAAATCGCGGCACACGAGGAATTTCTCTCCACCCACAATGCAGCAGATGAACTGCATGCGAAAAAGTCCGAGCAACTGACGGCCGCCAAAGTCAAGCACGCGGAAATCCTCATCGACAGTGCGCGGGAGCGCGTCGCGCGGAACCCGACCGACCTCCAACTTCGATTCGAGTTGGGGGAAAACCTTTTTAATGCCAGGCGTTTCCGCGAGGCCGTGCCGGAGTTGCAACGCGCCCGGCAAAATCCGCATGCGCGCTTGAAAGCGATGAACCTGCTCGGTTGCTGCTATAGCGAACTTGAGATGCTTGACCTTGCAATGAAGCAATTGGAGGAAGCGTCGAAGGAAATTTTGTCCATGGACGCGATGAAGAAGGAGATCGTGTATAATCTAGGCCTCGTTTGCGAGCGGATGGGCGAACGGGAGAAATCGCTCGCCTGTATGAAGCAGATTTACGAAGTTGATTATGGCTACAAGGACGTGGCGCAACGGGTAGAAAGCTCTTACGAACAGAATATCCCGCATGCCTGATCGAATTTTCCACGCCTCAAAAGCGGAAGAGGACGAGAATCGCCAGTCCTGTCACACGCCGATTTTTATATGAATTTTGTGTTGAGAGTCGCGTCCAAGCTGATGTGACGATGCGATTCTCAAGTGCCGGCTCAGCCGGTGATTATGGAAAATCATTCTAAGGAGGAACCCCAATGAAACGAAAACTTATATCAATCTCACTAACCGCAGCGGCTGCGATCGCGGGCAGCAGCCTCGGCGTTATCGGAACCGTGTGCGCCCAAACCGAACCGGGGGCGCCCATCGGGACCAATCCCCATCTTCGCTCACAATCCACCGGCCAGGCGGAATCACCCGGCACCACCACCGTGAAAATGAGTCAGAAGGACGTCAGCTTCATTCAGAGCACGGCAGGGAACGGCCAACAAGAAGTTGAAAACGGGAACATGGCTGAGAGACAGGCAAAAGGCGCGGAAGTGAAAAACATTGCCTCGCGCACGGTGGCTGATCACACCAGAATCAATAAGGAGCTGACTGCATTGGCCAAGCGCAAAGGCGTCACGTTCAGCACCGGCGGTGTCAAAGCGCAAAGCCTCGGCAGCGGGAATTTTGACGCCCTCTATTTGAAGTGGCTTGATGAACGCCACAAAATGGACATTGCCGCGTTCGAGAGACAGGCAAAGAGCGGGGACGACAGCGAGCTGAAGTCTTGGGCGTCGAAAACCCTACCGACCTTGAAGCAACACCTGTCGATGGTCCAGCAGGCAGAGAAGCAAGCCGGAGTGCGGTAACCAACGGAAACTGCCTTTGCGCACGGCACGCCCCCGCTAGACGTCCCGCGTTTGTTTAATAACACTGTAATCATCAGCGATGTCCGCATGGGCCGGGGGCTGATTGATTCCAATCAACTGCGCACCGTGAAATAATTGTAGCCGCCGCTTTGTGAGCAGTGGGTTTCGCGCGTGTTTAGCAGATTAGTGCGGCGCTTCCCACAGGGAAGCGGCTACAGCTACGCTTCCACCGGCAATTCGACGTCCACCGGACGCTCCTTCTTGCTTAGAGCGCGGCGAAGCTTCGAGAGCGCGATGTTCTGCAACTGCCGAATGCGCTCCCGTGTAACGCCGAATTTCTTGCCGACTTCCTCGAGAGTCTTGGGTTTGCCACCGTCCAGACCGAAGCGCTGGAAAATGATCTTCTTCTCGCGATCATCGAGCACGTCAAGCAAACCGCCGACTTCGTTACGGAGATTTTTGTCACGCAACAGTTCGAACGGCGTCTGGGCCTCCTCGTCGCCGACGATTTCGCCGAACTCCGTCGAATCATCGTCGCTGATCGGCGCGTCGAGCGAAGCTGGACGAATCGAGACGGTCTTGAGTTGAGAAACTTTTCCGCTCGCGATGCCGATCTCATCGCCCAACTCTTCGTCTGTCGGTTCGCGGCCAAGTTCCTCGCTCATTTGCAGAGAGACGCGGCGCATCTTGGAGATCTTGTCCACCAAATGCACGGGCAGACGGATCGTCTTACTTTGGTTGGCCAGCGCGCGCTTGATGGATTGCTTGATCCACCACGCGGCGTAGGTGCTGAGCTTTCCGCCCTTCGCGGGGTCGAAACGTTCTACCGCCTTCATCAAGCCGATGTTGCCTTCGGAAATCAGGTCTAGTAGCGGCAGGCCAAGGTTCGCATAATCATGCGCGATCTTGACCACCAGGCGCAAATTAGACCGGATCATCAGGGCGCGCGCTTCGCGATCGCCCTTCTTAATCTTCGCGGCCAGCTCGATCTCCTGCTGCGGAGTCAGGAGCGGGATTTGCCCGATCTCGCGCAGGTAAATCTTAATCCCGGTATCGCTATCTTCAGCAGCCATATAACTCTTTTTCATCAAACATTTTGGGGGTTCGGATCGACAACCTCCCGTAAATTGTATTCGTCGATGCCTTATCGATCACGCGTTGTAGCATCCTGGGAAGTATTTAACAAGGTTAAATATTCGAATTTGTGACACCCTCCGGGCGCCTCTTGTTCAATCTTTTTTGGGGCCTCCCAAGTCCAAAATATTTACCACACTTGCACACCTGAATGCTATCCCACTTTAGAGGGATATTTGCGGCTTTTCCGGCGTTCAATTTTCTGCCACTCTGCCAAATCGATGCTGGCGAAAATTTATTCCGCTGCCCTTTACGGCGTGGACGCGTACGAAGTGGAGATCGAAGTGAACGGGGCGGGCGGCGATCCGAACATCGTCATTGTCGGTTTGCCGGACGCAGCAGTGAAGGAAAGCCGCGACCGCGTTACCACCGCGATCGCAAACAGCGGCTACTTTTGGCCACGTGGTCGCACCACGATCAATCTCGCCCCGGCAGACATCAAAAAGGAGGGACCAAGCTTCGATTTACCAATCGCACTTGGAATGATCGCTGTGACCGAAGAATTGGACAGTTCGCCGTTCGAGCACTTTAGCTTTGTGGGCGAGCTCGCTTTGGACGGTTCAGTTCGTGCTGTGAAAGGCGTGCTGCCAGTAGCCCTGGAAGCACGGCGCCGCGGCAAGCGCGCGCTGTTTGTTCCCGAAGCCAACGCACTTGAAGCCGCCATGGTCGATAAGATCGACATCTACGGTGTGCAAAATTTACGGCAGACATTCGCCTTTTTGCGCGGCGAAATCGCGCTTCTGCCTACACGCGCCGATCTGACCGGTTTCTTTGCGGCGCATCAAATCTACGACGTGGATTTCAGCGATGTGAAAGGCCAGGGCCACGTCAAACGCGCCATCGAAGTGGCCGTAGCTGGCGGTCACAATGTCCTCATGATCGGACCGCCCGGCTCGGGTAAATCGATGCTGGCCAAACGCATCCCGACCATCATTCCACCGCTCTCGCTCGAGGAAGCGATCGAGACAACGAAGATTCACAGCATCGCCGGTTTGCTGGATGCGGAAAAATCATTCGTCTCCACGCGACCATTCCGCGCGCCGCATCATACCATCAGCGACATCGGTTTGCTCGGCGGCGGCACATTCCCAAATCCGGGCGAAGTGAGCGTCGCCCACAACGGCGTCCTCTTTCTCGATGAGCTGCCTGAGTTTAAGAGATCGGCATTAGAGGTGATGCGGCAGCCGCTTGAGGACGGAAAAGTTACCGTGTCGCGCGCGGCAGGCAGCGTCACTTTTCCCTCCGAGTTTATGCTGGTCGCAGCTATGAATCCTTGCCCGTGTGGATACTTTGGCGATTTGAAACGCGAGTGCCGTTGCGGCCCGGTGCAAGTGCAGCGATATCGCCAACGCATTTCCGGACCGCTATTGGATCGCATCGATCTCCACATCGAGGTCCCCGCTGTCGAATATCGCGACGTCGCCAGCGAGCGCTCAGAGGAGAGTTCCGCAGCGATTCGCGAGCGCGTCATCCGCGCGCGGCAACGCCAGCAGGAACGCTTTCGGAACGACCCAAAAGTAAATTGCAATGCGCGCATGGCCACGCGTCAGCTGAAACGGCACTGCAAACTCAGCCAGGATTCGCAGGAATTGATTCGCGTGGCCATGAATGAACTCAACCTCAGCGCCCGCGCGTACGATCGTATCCTCAAAGTCTCGCGAACGATTGCCGATCTGGACGGCAAGAGCGACATCTCTCCTGAACATGTGAGCGAAGCGATCCAATATCGCACCTTCGATCGCACGTTGTGGGTATAGCAGCGATTTTATTTACGCTTGGAGAGATCGAGCGCGATCCGCGCGATGCTGTAGAACAATAATGCCGCCCCAATGGGCACCAGCCAGACGCCCAACCCGGGGTCGCCATCGTAGATGACAATTCCGCCGAGAAAAAAGCCAGCTGGCAGAAGAATCGCAGCCCAAATTAATGCGATAGAAACCGACGACCGAAGCGCAAAGCGTTCCACGAATCGCGCGGTCAGCCCAGCGGCGATGTTCACGAGCGCGAGCAGGGTTCCGTGCGCGTGGGCGAGCGTGAACATGAGTCGCCGCGTTTCGTTTCCAACATCGACATACCACCTGATCTTGAAACCGTGCAGCATTTCGAGCACTGCACCGAGTGATAAAAAGACGAGAAGCGACCACCAACCGAAGCGCAAATTGCGGTCAGCCAACTGCGCGTCGGGCAGCGCATGTTTTGAGGCACGACTCATTCTGCAAGAAAAATTGGTTTCTCGTCGCGCGCGCTCCGCAATCTTTGGAAAACATCTTTTCGGAAACGGCCGTCCGAATCGATGGCGGTCTCCGGTCGATAGCGTGCATTCACATTGCGCACTTCGCCCAGCCATTTTTCATAAGCGCGCGTCGCCGCTTCGCCCAGCGCAGCATCGGGCGCGGTGTAGGTAAACGAAAAGTCAGAGAACCCAGGCAGCGTTCGGAGCGATTTCCACGCATCAAAACGGACCGCGGCGTAAGAATCGGTCAACGTGTAGATCAGGTAAGGATACAGCCAGTCCCGCCCGGCGATTTTTTGCGCGCTCTCCCAGCCCATGCCCCAGGCAATGAGCGCGCGCTGCCCGGCATCCCCTTTCAAGATCCATTGCACGCCGGCAGCGATGGCTTGATCGTCCTCGGAAAGTTCCGGCACAGGTTGGTTATACCACGCGTGCAAATGCTGCGCAGCCCATCCGACCGTTTGATCAAGATGGCAAAGATTACAGGCGTTCGGCCGACCATAGGCAATGCTTTCGTGCACCGTCGGCGACGAGACCTGATGGCTGCGCATCGCGTGCAGCAATCCGAACGTTGTGCGCGGCATATGGCAGTTGTAACAACGGCTGCCGGATGACTCCGCGCTATGGTGAGTGTGCGCGACGAGCCTTGCGGTCATGTCTTTGTGACATTGCAAACAGGCGGAGTCCGAATCCATTTTTGGTTTTAACTGCGCGGTGCGCGCCCACGTTTTCGCATCGGTCTGGCCGGGTGAGTCGAGGTGCATCTCGTGGCATGAAATGCAAGAGAATTCGCCCCCGCGAAAACAGGGCGACGCCTGCACGGCGTTGAATTCGCGCCCGGTCACGCGAATCATCCCATCTCCCCAGAATCGGTTCTGAAAAAAATCCGGCTCGGTCCGGCGAATGAAATCCTTTTGTTCAGTATGATCCGGCGCGTTGGGTTGAACCACGAAGCGTTGCGAGAGATCGCCAGCACCGGGACGAAAAACCGCGCCGTACCGGTTGAAATCGATCTTGTCCGCCATGCCGTTGAAAGCCCAGACGCTGTGACACTGTCCGCAGGCGAGCCCGGATTCCGGACCTTTCAAACTTGCAGGATTGGTTACGGTCGGGTCCGACTTCGTTGTGAGATGAATTTTGAAACGGCGAAACGGATTACGATTGCCCTCGATGTGCTCGCGCCCCTCGCTATGGCAGGCTTCACACGCGATCCCGAACTCGGCCACCTGTGAATCCCATTTGTTGCCCGCGACAAACCGCGACTGCCCTTGGGTGACGTGGCAATCCATGCACGCGCCATTCCATGCGCCCGTAGAATAATATTCCTTCACATTCGGCGGAATCAGGAATGTCTCAGTCACTGGCGCCCACATTTTATCAGCGACGATGTAGCCGAAGGGAAATTGTTGCAGGGTCCGGCCCTCGCCGGTGTCCAGCCAAAGGATTTGCAAATTGTGCGAACCGGTCACGAGCACGACTTGCTGCGGTTCGGCATAGCTGCCGTTTTCTGGCCGCGTGCGGACAAAAAACTTATCGCCGCGACGCTCTGCTTTGTATTCGCGCCCGTTGAATGCAAGCTCGAGCTTGTCCATATCCGGCGGCAAACTCTCGGGCGTCGCCACCTGCGTCATGGTGCGATGAAACGACGCGTGCCAGCTCGCGTAATTTCCGGGATGACACGCGCGGCAGGCATTCGAACTCACATAACCGGCGATGTGCGATTGGATGGGGCGATTCTCCGGCGGTACAGATTCGCGCTGGAAATCGCGGAGCGAAATCAGTGTGAGAACGCTTGCGGCTGCAACCGCTACGATAACGAACAGCCCCTGCCACCAGGATCGAGACAACTTCCGCACAATTTCCGGGACCGATATTATGGGAAGGGATACGCGCGGGCAAACCCTCGTTTACGGCGAGGCACATGGTGGCCGCACGAACTGAGAAATTTTTGAATCCAACTCAGATGCGCGGCGCATCTCATAGGAAACAAGAATTATGAAACCGACATTCCCAACAATCATCAATTTTCTCCGCCGCGAGTCATTTGACGGCGGCAAGTGCAGAAGCCGACGCTCGCCGGTCACAGATTACAATTACCATTCTGTCGCCTTCGAAGAGTCGAGCGCACGTTATGTGCACGCTCGTGCACGATCGTTCTGGAATATCACAGGCGATTATTACAAAAGCGAAGCACGCCAGGATTTTTGGGGTGAAGCCTCGCTTTGGGCGGTTCTTGCGCTGACGGCATTTCTCCCCTTGATCAGCAACGCACATGCAGTGATGGAATTTGTGCGTGCGATCAGCAACTATTAATCAACAAGTCGTTCGACTCCTATTAGCTGCTTTATTGTCGGGACTTGTGGGTTGCGGGTCCGCAGCGCACCGCACCCTGGAGGAAACGTTCGAGCAAATCTACACGATTGAACCGACCGCGAACGTCACAGTCATCAATGGCGACGGCGCGGTCTTCGTTTACGGTTCGAACACAAATGAGATGCGGGTTCAAGCCATCAAGCGAGCATACACTCGCGGGCGACTAAAACAGATCGCTGTTAATGTCTCGATCCAGCCAGACTCGATTTCAATCAACACCAAATTCCCTCCCAAACCGAAATGGGCGCTGTTCGATCGCTCCGGCACGGTTGATTACACCATCGTCGTCCCGGCAACGGCCAATCTGGCGCGTCTGGAATTAGGCGCTGGTGAAGTTCTGTTGGACGGAATGCGCGGCCAGAAGGTGCACGCGCGCTTGGGGAGTGGGCGAATGTTTGCTCACAACTGCTTTAGCAATGTCGCGCTCACGCTGGATCGCGGCACGCTTATGCTGGCTTACGATTGGTGGGAGCTGGGAAAATTTTCAATCCAGGCAAATATCGCCCGCGGAAATGCCTCGGCCTTTTTTCCAGCTGATATTGTTTGTCATCTGGTTGCGGAAACGGGGCACGGAAAAATTGAAAGTGATTTCCGGGACTCAACCGAGCGCGGGGCCAAAGAGAGCACAAAGATCGACACGTTAATCGAAGGCGGAGGCGACGCCGCAGTTACAATGCGCGCGAAGGAGGGCGATTTAAGAATCGTGAAAACCAGTCTAACGCAATGATTCGGGATTTGATCAATCCACAATCCACGATCTAAAATCCGCAATCCGAAAATGCCTTCCTTCGATATCGTCTCAGAAGTTGACAAGCAAGAGCTCGACAATGCGATTAATCAGGCGCGCAAAGAACTGGCCACACGTTTCGACTTCAAGGGGATAGCCGCCGAAATTCTTCCCGAAAAAGACAAAATTACCCTGACCGCCGACGACGGCCCTCATTTGCATGGGTTACGGGAAATTCTTATCGGCAAACTCTCCAAGCGCAGCGTCGATCTGCGCAACATCGAACAGGACGAGCCGGCCATTTCATCCGTCGGTCACGCCCGACAGGAATTGAAAATTCGACAGGGCCTGGAAGGAAATAAAGCGAAGGAGATCATTCAGGCGATCAAGTCACAAGGCTTCAAGGTGCAAAGCCAGTTGCAGGACCGGCAAATTCGGGTCACCGGAAAAAAGAAAGACGAGCTACAGGCAGTGATTCAATTCGTGCGCAGCCGCGACTTCGGCGTCGCCACGAGTTTCAAAAATCTTCGAGATTAACTCGGCAGCGGCTTCGCTGCCTGCGACCTGCCGAATAAACTCGGCAGCGGCTACAGCTATCCGCCTTGCACTGGCGGCATAATGGCAATCTCTTCGCCCGGTTTCAGTTTGTGATTGCGATCGATAAATTCCACACCTGCGCCAATCAAAATGCTCTTGTCGTGGGACCGAAGCGCAGGTTGTTTGGCGTAGATTTGATCGAGCAGATCGCGCACAGTCGCGCCTTCGACAAGATCGACATCCAGCTCAAGCATTCCAACCAGATCGCGTAATTGCGCGTAAAACTGCACATGAATTTTCATTGCACTGATTTGGCGCGGTTACCTATTGCTCACACGACTGGCTTCACTAATCTGCACTCGGATGCGTGTCCATCACGATCAGCTCGAACTTCGCACAAACAGCAAAGGACTGTACGAAATCACCGATGACGTGCAGTCGCAGATCGACAGGAGCGGCGTCCGAAATGGAACAGTGACGCTTTTTGCTCAACACACCAGTTGTAGCATCGTCATCATGGAGAATGCCGATTCAACTGCGCGAGACGACTTGGAAGAATTCTTCAATCGACTAGTGCCTGAGGACGCCGATTACTTCAGGCATGGTCCCGAGGGCAGCGACGATATGCCATCGCACATCCGCATGGTCTTGACGCGGACCAGCGAGACGGTGCCGGTTGTCGATGGGGGAATGCAACTCGGAACTTGGCAGGGCATTTTCCTGTTCGAGCATCGGCGCGCGCCGCACAGGCGAAACGTGTTGGTCACAATCGTTGGCGAATAGGTAGATTGCCCGGACACTCTCGATCGCTACTACGGAGACGATCTCGGTTATGCCTTTCAATTTTTCCTGCGTATCCGCCCGTCCCTGCACGATCACGGCGCGCATGAACACTCCGAGCGCGTCTCCGGAATGGAAAAATAAGTGACGATCGAGGCATAGTCAGCGCTGCCGTACTGCGATTGAGATTGCAAGTTTCAGCAGAAATGTCTCTGATGGCGTTTGGCGAACCTCTTTTGGTTGTGAAGTGAATGTCCTAAATAAGCTCGGATTCCTTCGCGTCGCTCTCGCCGCAGCCGTTGGATTTTCTCTGGTTTTAACATCGAATGCATTTGCTCAGAAGCCGGCACCTGCGGGCGTAGCGGAAGTCGAGCGCGTGATCGTGACCGGTTCGATGATTCCGACCGCGGAAGAGGTCGGTCCAAACCCGGTGTTCAGCATCAACCGCGACCTGATTAACAAATCCGGCGCAGGCACGACGGAACAGCTGCTCCAGAGGCTGCCGGTGATGAATGGCGCCACTATTCCAGTCCAGAACAACGCAACAAGCCAAGGCGGCCCAGCGGGAACCGCTGCGCTGGCGCTGCGCGGGCTGGATCCTGGCGCCACACTGGTGCTAATTGATCATCGCCGCGTTGCGCCGTTCCCTGGCTCCGCCAACTCCGCGTACGGTTTCGTTGATCTAACTACCATTCCCATCACGGCGGTCCAGAGCATTGACATTTTGAAGGACGGCGCTTCGACCACCTACGGCTCAGATGCAATTGCCGGCGTGGTGAACTTTAACTTCTATAAAGATTATCGCGGCGCACAGGTGACCATCCAGTACGGCGACACGCTAGACAAAGACGCGGCCGAGTACAGGGGGGACATCCTGTTTGGAGCCGGCGACGACAAGACCAGTATTACTGGTGACATTTTCTATTATAGGCATCATGACATGTTCAACCGTGACCGGGGGAACTCCATTAAGCCGCCGTTCTCGAGCTCGAACGCTGTGCCGTGGAATCTTCAGCTGCAAACGGAGGCTGTTTTACATCCGTTTGATGTCAATGGTAACCCGGAGCCACCCCCTCTGCTACCGCCTGACGTGATAGGGAGGGTAAGTTTTTTTGGCACGCCGCCGGATAACGCCAGCGGGTTGGTTCCAGCGGCCAACTACGTCTTCCACCACAGTCGTCCAAGGTCCTCCTTCGGTATTCTCCCGGGATTTAACTTCAACCTCTATGCGGGCTCGTATCCGAAGCAGGAGCGCTGGGGCGGATATGCGGCTTTCGAACACAAAATCTGCGATGATCAGTTGCGGATTTTTGGCGACTTCTACTATGTGGATGCAAAAACGCACGATGAACTTGCGCCAACTGCCACGGGCCCTTTCGAGACGCCTGGCAGGCTGGCGCTCTTCGTCCCCCCCAATCATCCGTTCCCTGGTGGTGTTCCGCCTTTTGGTGGGCCGCCCCCTGCGGAAGTTGGGATGAGTCCGAGCGCATTCAACCCGTTCAATCCATTTGAGCAAATCATCTCAGGCAGCACTACTGCGCGCATTTTTGATTTCGGCGATCGCTTTGTGGATAATGAGAACATCGCCGAGCGTTTCACGGTCGGCGCAAAAGGCGACAAACTTTTCAACGGAACCTGGGGCTACGATGGCGCGTTCATGTACAGCCAAATTCAGCAGATTTCGCGGTTCCAAGGCATCAATATTCCGCACTTCCAAGAGATTCTAAACGCGGCCGATACGATTTTTGATCCCGCGTCCTCGGAATTCATCGGACAGACGATTCCATATAATCCGATGGTCGATACCCAGCATGTCGCGTTTCCGAGCAACACTCCGCTGATTGACTTCGCGAGACTGCATACCAAGGACCTGTTTACGTCAAAACTCGCCACATTGGACTTGAACATTTACACCACGGATCTGTTTGATTTACCGGCCGGGGGCGTGGGGCTCGCCTTTGGCGGTGTGTTTAGCCGGGAAAGTTACAGGATCGACCCAGATGACCAGAACCGGCAAATCGTGGGGAATTTATGCGGAAACGCTCATTCCGGTATTCAGCCCCAAGTGGCACATACCCGGCTTTTACTCGGTGGAGTTTTCAGCCGGAGTACGGTACGACCAGTGGCTGAACAATGATACAAATGCCGCGGTACCCAAGGTGGGCGTACGCTGGCAGCCCTTTGACGGGAGCCTGACCCTTCGCAGCAATTGGGGCGAAGGCTTCCTCGAGCCATCCATGGTCCAGTTGTACGGCCCTAATAGACTCACCTTCGCCGCAGCCCATTTTGTCGGGTTTGCCCCTTCAGGGATTTTTGGTCCGCCGGGGAGCCCTACAAATCCGCTCCAGGACGTGGCCGATCCAGAGACAACGGTCGAGCAACTGCCCAACAAAAACATTCGACCGGAACATGACCGTACCTGGACTGGTGGCGTCGTTTACACGCCAAAGTGGATCCCGCCGAAGTACGGGACATTGACGTTGACGGTTGATTTCTGGGATGTCGAGCGCACCGGGATCGCCATGTTCCTTTCTCCCAGCTTAATCGTTAACGGGTATAACGCGGGCATTTTCCCGGGCGTGGTGAGTCCTGCACCGGTGACGGCCACGCAACCGGCGGTTCTATTTCACCCGGACGGGAATTACACCGGAATCGTAAGTCCCTACCAAAACGGTGGGCGTACGCGCACGAATGGTGTTGACCTCGGTCTCCAGTATCAGGTCGACACTGCGATTGGCACATTCTCACTCTTAAGCCGCTGGGGTTATCTGAACGAGATGGTCGTCAATTTCCCCGGTGAACGGCCGCGGCAAACCGCTGGTAGTTCCAGTTCCGAGTGGTTTGTTGGGAGCTTCTTCGGGACCCCAACCAATCCACAGGGGTGGCTCAAATGGAAGGGGGACACGACCCTCGACTGGACGTGGCACAACTGGGACCTGAACTGGACCGTGCACTTTGTGGATGGATACTGGGAACAACTCTATGCCAAGCAGTTTGATGGCTTCTGGAAACGCCATTGGGTGCATCCCACCTGGTTCACAGACGCGCAGCTCTCCTATAGCCTGATCTTCACCCCTCCTGTGGAAGCGGCGCCGGTGCCTGGGTATTCCAACGGCGGCAAGGAAGTGAGAGGCAAGGAGAAAGAAGCGCCGCCCACTCCTCATGCCATGCCGTGCTGGAAGACCATCCTGAACAACACCACTCTCACGGTGGGTGTAACCGATATCTTCGGTGAGGATCCGCCACATACGTTTGGATTCGAGCTTGGCGACTCGCTTGGTTACCCAGGCAGCTTCTATGATAACCTGGGGCGGTTCTGGTACGTCAGAATGATTAAGAAGTTCTAGGGAGATTTTCGCTTGCGCTCGAACTAGCGTGAAGTGATCTAATTCTGTCGCTTACTTATTTGTCACCGCGCGACCCATTTGTTGTTGTGCCGAGGGAGTCTCCCCTTTTCAGAAAAGATTCGAACCTAAACGCGACGTGCCTACGTCGCTAATTGCAACTGCTACTGACTCTCGATATTCCAAGGCCGGTTCTGGTACGTCCAGCTAAAGAAGAGATTCTAAGAAACCTACTTGACTGAGTTTCTGTGCGTTCGAGTTGGGCGTTAAATTCCCAGCCGGCACGTCTGCCTTCAATTCAGCGTTGGGCCCATTTCACTTCGTTCAGCGCAAACTGCGTGCTCTCCAGAACCAAAAAGCCGCCACGCTGCTCAAGCGTGGCGGCTGTTGCGAAGTGCTGGTTTCGCCTGCGCTTTACTGCGACACCGCTGGCGATACCCGTGTTGCCGTCCCCTCGAACACTGGTGAGCCTGGCCCGGTCTGGATCATCCAAAGCTGGCGGCCACCCGCATCGACGAATATGTCGAAGCTTGCGCCTCCCGTAAATGAGAGCGTACCGGTACAATCCGTGTTCACCGTATAGGTCCCTGGCGATCCGCTGGAGTGGATAATCGTGCCATTAATGCTGACCGTGGCGAATGGGCTGACGAGGGTTCCATCTCCATTGAAATCGATCCCTTCTACGATGGCTTTCGGTTGCGCAACACCGCCGACTATGTTCCACCCGTGCGTGGCGAATAAATACGAGCCACGCAGAGTGGACGCGCCGCACTCGCGCACGCCGCTGTCCGGCCGCGCGACACCTGAGGTGCCTTGTGCCACTGCGGCACCAAGGCTGACCAGCGCGCACGCGAAGAGTGAGATGCCCATTACGGTTTTAACTGATTTTGTCTTCATCATTGTTGTTTCTTTCTGTTTAATTTTTTTGTTTTGGCCTTCTTTGGCTTCCCACCGTGAGAAGTCATGTCTGGCCGTTCACTCCGGTACTCCGTAAAATCCGCTGGTTCGTTACGCGGGAAATTGCGAATGACTGTAGAAGCAGCCGTGTCGGCTGCCTTGCGTCAGATGCAGGCGGCACGCCTGCCACTACAGCTTTACTTTGGCGCGAGGGAGGCGACGATTTTTTCGAAGCACGGCTCGCCCCGGAGCGGACCCGATAATAGCAGCAGTTCCAATTCGTCATGGCTGACGGAGGGCTAGTCAACGGACGACAGCTCCGTCCCGTCCACGGAAAAGAAAAGGGACGCCACTAGGGGCGTCCCTCCGTTCTCTCTTGACCGTGGTCTTGGCTTTACGTTCCGCCTGCCTGCTACTGTTTCACCATGGAACCGCCGACTACTATGCCGGTGTTGGGGTCGGTACCTACATACTTGAGCTCGTTTCCGCCAGCGCCGATCACGAAGTGGCGGCGATGGTCCGTCCAAGTCATGGTGCCGGTACCGTTCGTATTCACAGTATAGGTCCCGGTGAAAGTCTGACTCCAACTCGCATTGAGTATGGCGCCGCCACCGAAGTTCAAGACATTACGTGCCGTGAAGCCGCCTGCGCCATCGAACGTATACAAGCCCGCTTCGTCCACTGGCCCATAGCTGTTTGCCTGAGGCGTTGGCGGAGCAAAGCCGGCGAAAGAGT
>QHOV01000057.1 GCA_003218885.1 Verrucomicrobiota bacterium
CCCGCGTTTCATGACGGTCGTGATGAGGCGGGCCACCGCCGGACTCCCATAACGGGAATCGACGTGCTCTTCCTTTTTGTAAACTCTCCTTCGTCGCGACATTGTCGATCTTCTTCAAATTTACTTTTTCTCTTCCTTGGCTGCTGCCGGCGCTGGTTTTGCAGCGCCACCTCCACTGGCCGCGCCAGCCTTCGGGCGCTTCGCTCCATACTTGGAGCGACCGCGCCGGCGTCCATCCACGCCCAGTGCGTCGAGCGTTCCGCGCACAATGTGATAGCGCACGCCCGGTAAATCTTTCACGCGTCCGCCGCGTACGAGCACAATGGAGTGCTCCTGCAAATTATGGCCCTCGCCTGGAATGTAGGCAATCACTTCCTGGCCATTCGTCAACCGCACTTTCGCTACTTTGCGCAGGGCGGAGTTCGGCTTCTTCGGCGTGCGCGTCATCACCTGCACGCACACACCGCGCCGCTGCGGACAGCCGACTAGCGCCGGCGACTTCGATTTCACCGACACCTTCCGGCGTCCTTTTCGAATTAATTGATTAATCGTGGGCATTTTTGTAAACAAAGCGCCGCCAAAAACCTCGTGGTCAAGACGACAAAAAACCCGCCCCAAGCCGCGTAATAACTTTCTCACGCGCCTGATGCGGTGAGGCGCGAATATAGAGGGAAAATCGCGATGCGCAAAGAATATTTTACGTTGCGTTTGTCATCCCGAGCGAAGTCGAGGAATCTCTAGTTCGGATGCAGAAAAACTTCGTACTTTCGACGACCGATCGACATTCAAAAGCACGTCATGGCCGGCTAACAACGGCGCACGGGATCATCGATACGCCGGCGTTTATGCCGGTGGGAACGCAAGGTTGTGTGAAGGGCGTCAGTCCACGAGAACTGCGCGAGATGAATGCACAAATCGTTCTCGGAAATACTTATCACTTGTTCGTTAGGCCGGGGCTGGACGTGATCAAACACTTCGGCGGCCTGCACAATCTCATGAATTGGGATGGGCCGATTCTGACCGACAGCGGTGGGTATCAGATTTTCTCGCTAGCGAAGCTGCGCAGGATCACGGACGCAGGCGTGGAATTTCAAAATCACATCGACGGAGCGCGAGCATTCATTTCGCCCGAGGTTGCGATGGAGATTCAGGCAGCGCTCGGCGGCGACATTGCCATGGCGCTCGACGAATGCGTTCCGTATCCGTGCGAATACGATTATGCCGCGCAAAGCGCCGAGTTGACCACGTGCTGGGCCAAGAGGTGCAAAGCTGTAGCCGCGCACAGCGTCGCGGCCACAAAACAGCTTCTCTTCGGCATCGTCCAGGGCGCGACGTTTGAGGATCTGCGCAAGCAAAGCGCGCAGGCAATCGTGGAGCTTGATTTCGATGGCTATGCGGTTGGCGGGGTGAGTGTAGGCGAGCCAGAAGAAGAAATGATGCGAGCGGTCGAATCGGCCGAATCGTTTTTGCCCAGAGGCAAACCGCGTTACGCAATGGGACTGGGCACACCGCCGCAAATGCTGGAGATGATCGCGCGCGGCATGGACATGTTCGATTGCGTGCTGCCGACGCGCCTCGCCCGAAATGGAACGGCGTTCACCGCCGCGGGCACGCTCAATCTAAAAAACGCAGAGTTCGCGCTGGACAAGAACCCGATAGAAGAAAACTGCACGTGCCAAGCCTGCCGCGAATTTTCACGTGGTTACATCCGTCACCTCATCAAGGCGGAAGAAATTCTCGGCCTTCGCCTGATCACGCTGCACAATCTGCATTTTTATTTGAATTTAATGAGCCGAGCGCGCACTGAAATCGAAAGCGGCACATTCGGTCAGTTTCGTAAGGCATTCGTCGCGGAATACAAAACGCGAGATGCAATGATGGTCGAATAAGGAACCTCTATCTTGAGATGAGAGATCCAAGGTTGCGCAATGAAACCAGTCCCGCGAGGGACGAAAGACGGGCTCTGTCATCTTGCCGGACTCGTTCGTTTTGGTTTCCCATACCCAGCGTTGAACGCTGGCCTATTCGCTATTCTTCGCTAGCCGCCCTTAGCGCGGCGCGAAGATCGGTAACGAAAAGTTTGTATTCGCGCTGGCGGGATGCCTCGTCGGGCTGTCGAAGGAGAGACGATGGATGAACGGTCGCAAGGACCCTCGGCGCAAGTTTGGACGATAATACTTTGCCGCGCTCGCGCGTGACCCGGAACGTCGGGCCGAAAATCGTTTGCGCTGCCGTCGCGCCCATGGCAACCACCAGCTTTGGCTTAACGATTCGTACCTCCGCTTCCAGCCACGGGCGGCAGGCGGCAATCTCGCGCGAATTTGGTTTCTGATGGATACGTCGTTTCCCGCGAGGTTCCCATTTAAAATGCTTCACGGCGTTCGTCACATAAACTTGGGACCGGTCAATTCCGGCTTCTTCGAGCGCTCGATCCATTATTTTCCCAGCGGGTCCAACGAACGGTTTACCGGCGACATCCTCATAATCTCCCGGCTGTTCGCCCACCAGCATGATCGTTGCGCCTTTCGGACCTTCACCAAAAACCGTCTGCGTCGCGCGCTTATAAAGGTGACACGCCTCGCAATCTTTCGCCGCCTCGCGCACGGCCGACCAGCTCGTTGTGTCGGGCGGCTGTGCCGGACGGGCGAACTCCTCCTCCTTATCCGTTCGCATGTTCCAGTAAAGAATCGGAAATCAGCTACGTTGTAGCTGCCGCGCTTCTGGCCAGAGAAAAGATGGAACTCGAAACAGAACGACTCATTCTGCTCTCTTTCCGCGAAGAAGATGTCGATATCATGGCGCAATTGTTCGCCAATCCGGATTTCATGCGCTTCTCATTAGGCGTTTTCACCGAACGCAAACAGACCATCGCGTTCATTGAGAAAGTTATGGCTTGGGATCGCGCCGGCATTCCGTCACAGTTTGCCGTAGTCCAGCGCGGCGAGGACGCGATCATCGGTTACTGCGGTTTCTTTTATCATTTGGAGCATGGCATCGAAGACATCGAGATCGGCTATCGACTGCACCCCAATTACTGGAACCGCGGCCTCATTACCGAAGCCGCGCGTGCTGTCCGTGACCACGCCTTTCGCGATTGGAAACTGTTGCGCGTCATCTCACTCATTCATCCCGAAAACATTCCGTCACGTCGCGTGGCCGAGAAAAATGGGATGAAGGTCGAGAAGGAGATTACGTTTCGAGGTTTTCCGACGCTGGTGTTTGCGATAACGCGGGAGGAGTGGCTGGCGAAGCGTGCCGCTCGATGAACTCGCGGGCGAGCGCGCGATACGCTTGAGCGGCAGCGCCAGTCGGAGCGTACTCTAGGATCGATTTCCCGAAGCTCGGTGCTTCGCTCAAGCGAACGCTGCGCGGAATGACAGTTTGATAAACGCGTTCGCCGAAATGCTGGCGTACCTCCGCCACGACCTGCTCGCTAAGATTTGTCCGACCGTCGAACATTGTCATGACGATGCCCCCGAGCTCGAGGCGCTTGTTTGCGCCGGAATCGTGAACCTGCTCTATCAGGCGAACAATTTTTACTAACCCCTCGAGCGCGAAATACTCGCATTGGATTGGAGTTAAGAGTTCATCGGCGGCAGCGAGCGCATTACTCATCAGGATCCCAAGCGACGGCGGGCAATCAATAAAAACGAAATCAAACGTCTCATCTACGTGTAATGGCTTGAGCGTTTCCGCCAAGCGGGTCAGATGGTTTGGCATCCGGGCGATCTCGACCTCGGCGCCCGCAAGGTCGAGATCGGCAGGCACAATGAACAGGGCTTCGCGTTCTGTAGGAAAGATTCTTTCAGTAATGATGGCGTCGCCGAGCAATGGTTCATAAAGGCTAGTTTGCTCTACTGCTTGCAACCCAAACGAGCTGGTCGCGTTCGCTTGTGGATCAAGATCGATAATCAAAATGCGATGGCCGAACTCCGCGAGCGCAGCGCCGAGATTTACGGCCGTAGTCGTTTTGCCGACGCCCCCTTTTTGGTTAGCGATCGCGACGATTTTCATTCAGTGCTGCGGATTTTTCAGGTCTGCGGGACTTGCCAGATGATGTTGCTGCCCGCAGCAAACGGAAACTAAATTTTTTGAATTTCAGATTTGGAATTTCAGCAGTAGCGTTTAAGCCTCTCGTTCTGTGAAAGCTTCTCCAGTATCAATCGAACCGGCACTGCGCCCGAAAGTCCTCGGGACTAAAGAGCCCGTGCTCTTGCGAAGCACGGACGCGCGCGGCGTGGTCACTTTGACACTGAACCGGCCGCACGCCTTCAATGCCTTGTCCGAGGAGATGCTGGCAGCGTTACAGCGCGAGCTCGACGCGATCGCTCAGGATGAATCCGTGCGCGTGGTTGTTCTCGCTGCTGAGGGCAAAGCCTTTTGCGCCGGCCACGACTTGAAGGAAATGCGCGCGGCGCCGTCGCTCGATTACTACGAACGGCTCTTTGCGCAATGCTCTGACATGATGCTTACCATCCAACGGTTGCCCGTGCCTGTGATTGCGCGCGTTCAAGGGATCGCCACTGCGGCGGGTTGTCAATTGGTGGCGATGTGCGACCTCGCCGTCGCATCGAGCACAGCAAAGTTTGCTGTGAGCGGTGTGAACCTCGGGCTCTTTTGCTCCGCGCCGGGTGTCGCGCTCTCCCGCAACATTTTGCAGAAAGCGGCGTTTGAAATGCTCGTAACCGGAGAATTTATCAGCGCTCAGGAGGCGAAGCAGCGCGGCTTGGTCAATCGGGTTGCAGAGCCCGAACTGTTCGACGCCGAGCTCGAAAAACTGGCGGCGACCATTGTCGCCAAACCGCGCATCGCAGTGGCGATGGGGAAGGAATTCTTTTACAAGCAAGTCGAATTGGACATCGCAGCCGCGTATGAAGCAGGCAGTCAGACCATGGCCTGCAACATGATGGACGAGGCGGCGCTCGAAGGCGTGCAGGCATTCATTGAAAAACGGGCGCCCCGCTGGAGCGAACGCGGCGAGCGCTGACATTCTTAACGCTGCAACGCTTCAACATTTGCCCTCGCCGTGACCTTTACTCTTCAGCAACTGGCAACAATGTCCGGTGGCGAGCTGGTGGGCGATCCGGCGGTATGGAACGCTCCTGCGCAAAACACACGCTTCGGCAGTTTTCGTTCCGCCTGATTTTGCCGAATCGATTGCAACCGCGCAGATTCGCGTTGCCAATCCTATTAAGGTATTCGAACAGGTCGTGCTCAAATTCGCGCCGAAACCGATCGCATTCGCGGCTGGCATCCACCCAAGCGCTGTTGTTGATCCAAGCGCCCGGCTCGGAGAACGGGTGTCGATCCAGCCTTACGCAGTTATTGAAGCGGGCGCCAGAGTCGGCGACGATGCAGTCATTGGAGCAGGATCATATATTGG
>QHOV01000090.1 GCA_003218885.1 Verrucomicrobiota bacterium
ATCCGAAATAGCACACACCTATGGCGCGGCTTCATGAATATCAGGGAAAAGCAATTCTCGCCGCTAACGGATTCAAGATCCCGCGTGGCCGCGCTGCGTCGACTGTGGACGAAGCGGTCGCAACGGCGAAAGAATTAGGCGGCGAAGTTGTAGTCAAGATTCAAGCGTGGACCACTGGACGCGCTGGCATCGGCGGAGTTGGCTTTGCCAAAAACCCAGATGACGTGCGCGCTCACGCGGCGCGGATGTTGTCGATGAAAGTGGGACAGTTTCCAGTCGAAGCCGTGCTGGTGGAAGAGAAGATCGATATCGATCGGGAATTTTTCCTTTCATTCGCCATCGATGACGCCGCGCGTGCACCGGCGATTATTTTCGCCGCCGGCGGCGGCGCCGGTATCGAAGAGCGCGCCGCCTCAACGCGGCGAATTCCCTGTGATGTAGACCGCGGCGCTTCGGATTCGGCCATTGATGAAGCTGTGAATTCGTGCGGCCTTTCACCAGCGGAGGGGAAACAGCTTGCCGAGTCGATTCGAAAATTATTTGGCGCCGCACGCAGCGTTGAGGCGCGCTCGCTGGAAATCAATCCGCTGGTGCTGACCAAGAACGGCGAGTTCGTTGCCGCTGATTGCCGAATCACGATTGATGATTACGCCGTTGCGCGACATCCGGAGTTGGGAATTGAAATCGCGCGCGAGTTCGATCACCCGCCCACGCCGCTTGAGCGCATCGCTTACGCCGTCGAGCAAAACGATCATCGCGGCACATTTTATTTTGCGCAGCTAGCGACAGCGGCTCCGAAAAATTCCAAAGGTCTGGTTGGTTTTCACGGCGCCGGCGGGGGCGGTTCTATGATGTCGATGGACGCGATCGTGAACGCGGGATTCACGATCGCGAACTTCACCGACACAAGCGGCAATCCATCCGCATCGAAAGTATATCGCGCAGCGCGAATCATTCTGGCCCAGCCCGATCTGGTGGGTTATTTCGGCTCCGGCTCCGGCGTCGCGAGTCAGGAACAATATTGGTCCGCCTACGGATTGGCCAAGGCATTTTGGGAACTGGATCTCGATATTCCCACGGTGATCCGGTTAGGCGGCAACACCGAAGGCCGCGCCGTAGATATTTTGCATCGAATGTCGAAGCTGCTTCGTGCGCCGGTCGAAGGTTATCGCAAGAGTGATACGCCGGCCAAGATCGCCGCCCGCTTTGCGGAACTCGTCGCTGGAGCAAAGGGCGCCAAATGGAAACCGCGCGCGCCGCGAGTGCCAAAGTTCACCAAAGATTCATCTGCCACTATGTTTCCTGTGAAAAATGGCCGCGTCTGGATCGACACCAAGCAGTGGCCGCAGATTCGCCCCGCGGTTGAAACGCACTCCGGCGGATTAATCGTCGATCGCAATCGTGCGCCCGGTGCATCATTGCCAAGCGAAGACTTTGCTACCAAAGATTCGGAGTTGCTCGCGTGCGACGTCGAGTGTCGGCTCGCCGGAATCGAAGCCTTCTATTTAGAACTCGATATTTCCGGACTGGACGAGCTGATCGGTGCGCAAAGGCCAGCGCATGTCGAATAGCTCTAATGTTAAATCTTGACCGCACGTAGCTCTGTTGAAAGGTGGCGTGCACACTCTGATCGGGGCACAGGCATCTTGCCTGTGGGGCAACCGGGCGTCTCGCCTGGTTAACAATTTTCCTCGGCAGGCAAGATGCCCGCCAGCCCCACAGCCGAGATGGCTGTGCTCCTGCGCCGGCTTTTCAAAAAGGGCTACAACCCCGTTATCGCAATCCAAAGAGAGGGCCTGGCTCCACAAGACCTGTGCCTACTTGCGGAACGGCCCTGATGTCGTCAACATGCAACTGCGATGGCGATTTTGATCGACGAGAAGAAGCGCGTGCTTGTGCAAGGGATCACGGGACGCGAAGGCCGCGCGCGCACGCGCCTGATGCGCGAATACGGAACGAACGTCGTCGCCGGTGTGACTCCGGGCAAAGGAGGACAAAGCGTGCTCGGCGTGCCGGTGTTTAACACGCCGCAGGAAGCAGTGAATTCGTTAGGGGAGGTCGACATCTCCGTCGTTTTTGTACCGGCTGCTGGTGTAAAGGACGCGGCGGTTTCCGCGATTGATGCTGGAATCAAACTCACCGTGCTGGTGCCTGATCGTGTGCCGGTGTGGGACGCGATGGAGATCGCAGCGGCAGCGAAAGCAAATGGCGCGATGTTTCTCGGACCGAACACGCTCGGAGCGCTCAGCCCAGGCAAGGGCGTGGTCGGGATGATCGGCGGTCGCGCGGAAAGCGCGCGGCAATGGTTCAAGCCCGGCGTCCCGAAAGGCGTTGGCGTCATCAGCCGCTCCGGCGGCATGGCTTCGAGCACTGGTTATTATCTTGGGCAAGCGGGCGTGCGCATCTCAACCATCGTGCACATCGGCGGTGACGCGGTAATTGGAATTCGTCTGCCCGATGCGGCGATGATGTTTGAAGGCGATCCGTTTACAGAGGCGATCGTGATCTTTGGCGAAATTGGTTCGTCACAGGAAGAAGAACTGGCGCAACTGATTGTCGATCGAAAAGTCATCAAGCCCGTGATCGCCTACATCGGTGGAAAGGCCGCGCGCGAAGGCACACGCTTTAGTCACGCGGGCGCGATCATTGAAGGCGGGCGCGGCACGCACGCTGGCAAAGTGAAAGCGTTGCGCGAAGCTGGCGCCACCGTCGTCGATGCGTTTGGCGATCTCCCAGATGCGGTCGTCAAGATTCTAAAGAAAATGAAAGGAGAAAGTCTTATGAGCGAAGCCGACAAAAACGCGGTGTGGAATACCGCCATCACGCGCGTCGAACCGAACAAGGTGGCGGTGCGCGGGTATAACATCGCCGAACTTATGGGGCGCGTTCCCTTTGGCGCGGCGGTTTACTTAACTTTGACCGGCGAATTGGCATCGCCGGCCGTCGCGCGTTTGATGGACGCGATTTTAGTGTCGTCGATTGATCACGGCGCGACGCCTCCCAGTGCGTTAGCTGCACGAAGCGTCGCGTCCACTGGCGCGACGTTGAGCACGTCAGTCGCGGCCGGAATCATGTCGATTAATCGCCATCACGGCGGCGCGATTGAAGATTGCGCCCGGCAACTGAGAGCAATTGCCGAGCGCGCCACGCGCGAATCGATTTCGATGGACGAAGCCGCCGCGCTCACGCTCGCAGTTATGAGAGAAGCGGGCGAACGCATGCCGGGATTTGGTCATCGTCTTCACACGAAAGACCCGCGCACTGCGCGTTTGTTCGAACTCTCGCGCGAGGCCGGCGTTGACGGCGTGCATATGCATGCGGCACGCGCGGTTGAGAAGGCATTCGCCGACGCGAAAAAATCGCTGCCCATCAACGTGGACGGCGCCATCGGCGCGATCCTCGCCGATCTGGGAATGGATCCCGCCGCGTTCAACGGCATTTTCATGATCGCGCGCACGCCCGGGTTGGTCGCGCATGTAATCGAAGAACAAACCCGCGAGAAACCGATGCGTCGCATCGATCCTGTCAACCACGGCTACGATGGGCCACCGGGCAGAAGTCTTTCCGAGAAATCGTCCTCATAAATTTTTTCGTCCGCGGATTTCGCGCGAATCGATTCGCGTGCATGGACATGAATTTCGGGCCACAGGTTCAAGCCCTCTGCTCAATTCGTATTCCAAGTGCGAGCCGCTGGGCCGGTGCTACGCCCACGGCATGCAAATGAAAACTGTTGCTTCTTCAGGCATTTAACGCCAAAATCTCTCTCCCCAATCAGCCCCACTATGAAAAGAAAATCCACTTCGCAATCTGCCTTCCTTAACCTTCGCGTCTTACTTGCTTCAGTTTTTTGCCTGGCTGGCGTCTTTATGGCGCTGCTCAGCTTTGGCGCATTCTCGAATGCCTCTGCCCAGTCAAACGCAGCTCAGGCGCGAGCTCAAGAATCCGAAGCACAACAAGTCGGCCAAACGACTGTGATTCCCGCGTTGCACAGCGATCTGTCGCGGCCGCTGCGCGAGCAGCCATTGATCTGGCCGCCAGCGCAGGCGGAACATGAAGCCAATCTCAATCCGAAAATACCGCATCAGCATCAGGATGGGCCGGACCCTGTGATTCAAAGTAGTTTCTGGCAGCGGATGATAAACACGCCGGCCATTCCCGGTCCTGTTCTCACTTGGAATGGCATTCTTTACCCGGGAGTCGGTTGCAATTGCGCACCGCCCGATACCGACGGTGAAGTGGGAAAGACTCAGTATGTGCAGATGGTGAACGAAGGTCTGCAAGTTTTTGATAAAGTTACTGGCACATCGGTCTTTGGCCCCGTCGCGATCGGTTCAATTTGGTCCGGCTTTGGCGGTGCTTGCCAAAGTGGCAGCGGTGATCCGGTGGTGATCTATGATCAGCTCGCCGACCGATGGGTTATCAGCCAGTTCGCCGTGCCTACTGGCGCCACCGTCCCGCAGGACGAATGTATCGCCATATCCCAGACCGGCGACGCCACTGGCGCGTGGTACCGGTACGACTTTCACCTGACCAGCAACTTTCTTGATTATCCCAAGCTGGGCGTCTGGCCCGACGGCTATTACATGGCTGCTAACGTT
>QHOV01000154.1 GCA_003218885.1 Verrucomicrobiota bacterium
CATGGCTCTCGCAACTTCTACCACGCGTCGGACACGTGGCAAATGTTGCTGACTGATCTGGAAGCTGCGCATGAGGTGTTATTGCTTGCTTGCTGCGGGAAGGGCTTTGGAAAGAGGCGGGTTGGGTTTCTCGGTCTATTGCTCGGCGCGAAGCTTACACACCGCGTAGACGAAGTCTTTTACGTGGATGATTTACACGCATGTGCTCAACACGCCAGGCATTGGTGTGAAGAGTCCGCTGGATTGAAAGTTCGTGATCGCGAGGGCACGACCACCATCAGGCGCAACGCGTGGCTGCTGAGCGGCACGCCGCATTCCGCGACTACGCGCGCACAGGCACGCTGGCGGTGCGCTCGAGTTTGCCCCAGCTTACCCATGCGCCTTTGATCGCGCGCAGGATCGCTTTCCAAATGCAGTAACTGAGCATCGGGCGGTAAATCAGGCGCATCGGCAAAATGCGCCAGGCGCGCAGAATTGGTTCGCGCTCCAAAATGCAAGCCAGCGTGGCGAGGAGCACATCCATCGACAGGAACGTGATGATAAACGGCAGCACCGCGTTCCACGCGCCAAACGGAAGCGACGCAATCAGGAACAAATCCACCATTGGCGTAACAGCCACGAGAATGATTTGAAAAAACCAGACGCTCGGCAAACTGAACCAGCCAAGCGCGCGATAGTTCCAGTTGAACACCATGTCGCGATGTTTCCAAAGACATTGCAGCGTGCCGTAAGCCCAGCGAGAACGTTGGCGCGCCAGCGTGCGCACGGTTTCAGGCGCTTCCGTCCACGCAATTGCGTCGGGGACGTAAACAATGCGCTGGCGATTTCGGTGCAATGAGAGAGTGAGGTCAGTGTCTTCGGCGAGAGTTTGCAGACTCAGACCGCCCGCTTCATTGATCGCATCCTTTCGGATCGCGCTGATCGCGCCGGGCACAACGGTGATGCAGTTCCAGCGGTTGTAAGCGCGCCGGTCCAGATTGAAACCGCAGGTGTATTCCAGAGCCTGGCAGCGAGCGATAAACGTTCGCAAATTTCCGACCTTAGCATGACCTGACACCGCCCCGATCCGCGCATCTGCGAATGGCTCGAGCAAACGTGGCAGTGTATCGCGCTGACATTGCGTGTCAGCATCAATGAAAACAACGATGCCATTGCGCGCGGCCGCGAGACCGCGCTGCAACGCACGCGCTTTCCCATAATTTTCCTGCCGCAACAAACGGATGCGCGGCTCGCTGGCTGCTACGTGTTCAACTTCCGCAGCGGTTTGGTCGCGCGAACCGTCGTCCACCACGACGACTTCGATTTCGCCATTGTAGTCTGTGGCGAGAAGCGTGCGCAAAGTCTCTGCGATCACTTTCTCTTCGTTGTAAGCGGCCATCACCACGCTGATCGGCTCGGCAAAATCTGTTTTCGGTCCCCGCCGAAAACGATACGCGAGGCAAACGACAATCAGCGTGCGAATAACCACCAGCGCCGTCGCCACGATCATGAATGCCCAGAGAAATTGCTCGATGCTGTGATACACGCGAAATCCGGTGCTGCTCACCAGACGGGTGAGTGATTGTGCGTTGCCTTGCACGGGCGGCATCACAGCGTCGCGTGTCGTGCCAAGCAGCGTGCTTAAAGGCACTATGGTGTCGCCTCGAGTATGCAGCCAATCTAAAATGAGCGGAAGCGCCTCCACGGTCTGCGAGCGGTCGCCGCCCGCATCGTGCAGTAAAATGACGCTGCCATCGTGCCGCTGCTGTTTAACGCGCCGCAGGATGATGTCCGCTCCAGGTTTCGCCCAGTCCTGCGGGTCGATATCCTCCAAGACCACGAGATAATTGAGGTCTTCGGCGATTTTTAGCGGAGCGAGTTCGCTAAGTTGCGTCGGGCCCGTATCAGACGCGTAAGGCGGACGAAACAATGTGGTCGCGCGACCTGTTATCGTCTCCAGCAAAAGCTGTGTTGCATTAAGTTCAAGCCGGATGTGCTCCGGCCAGCAGAGCGCCAGGTTCGGATGATAATAAGTGTGGTTCCCGATCTCGTGCCCTTCGTTGACAATCCGACGAACAAGCGATGGGTAACGCTCCGCGTTTACGCCCACCAAAAAGAACGCAGCTTTCACGTTCGCCGCTTTGAGAATGTCCAAAATCTTTGGCGTCCATCGCGGATCGGGGCCGTCGTCAAAAGTGATTGCGACCTGGCGCTCGCCGCCGGCGCCTTGATGATAAAGCGTCGGGAATTCTGCAAACTTCACGTACGTCGCTGTGAGAAAACCGTCGGCGTCCACAGCGAGCTTTCGCATCCCATCCATGCGATCCTCGTCAACAGTGACAATCTCACCATCGCCAACGTCCGTTATCGTATCCGTCGATTTGATCAGCTCGAGCGATTGTCGCGTTTGATTATCCAACTTGAAATCCCGCGGCACGCTTAACGCGTCCCAGATTGCGGGATCTTCGCTGCCGAGACGGTAAAGCGCGAAACCGCCCGCCTTTTGGTCGCGCACCTCGCGCAATTGATTGAGGAATGTCGCGGCATCCAGAAACCAGACGGCGTGCTCCTTGTCCTCGTCCTGAAAATAAAAGTACGGGCTGTAACTCGGTCCGGCCACTTCTGCACTCTTGATTTCCGCATCATTGGCGCGGCTCATTGCTTCTGAAAAACTGATCAGCTCCGCCTTCTTCGCGCCGATCGTCCAATCATACCCATAGCTGCCGAGCGCGATGATCCATTGTTTGGTGTCGGAATCCTCCAGCAGCACGTGCAGCCAGCCGTCAAACCACGAGCGCGACGCTAGCGGCCCTGGCGGATCGGTGTCGGAGGTTTCATCAAACAACATCGCCACGAAACGATCGACGTTGTCGGAGAGCGCAGCGAAATCGATGTAATCGAGCTCCTGGCCCGGCTGAACGCACAGCCACAGCTCCTTGTTATCGTCGTGCAACGCGTCGGCAAACTTGTCGATAAACTTAGTGACGTCCTTTTTGTAAGCCGGATCAATTTGCTGCCAATCGATCACCACGCCGGAAGCTTTCGCGCTGCGCAAGACCGAAAGCACACGTTGAATGAACTCATCCCGCCGCGCCGGTGGCCCGTGTGCCAGATTCTCGATGGCTTCCGGCTGCCAGGTATCACCGACGAGGTTGGTCAGCAGCGGCATGAGAGCGATCCCCCTGGTCGCGGCCAGTTTCAATAGCCGGGTGTCCCCGTCGATTTGCAAGTCGCCCATCCCATTCATCACAGTCATCCATTCCGGGCAAAGATGGGTAATCTGCGCCGCGTGTTGCTGAAGCGAGGCGTAGCTGTACGGATCTCCGTTGGTGTAAAATGCGAGCCGTACTTCGTTATCGGGTGATTTCTTCCTGGGTCGCGGCGAAGTCGTTGGCGCTGGACCGGCAAGCTTTTTGGCCGCTTGTCGCGCGGCGCTAAATTTCTGCCACAGCAGCGAGCTCGCAGACAACTGGCCGGCCGGATTTTCCTTTTGCAACGCTTTCAGTTGGCCCTTTAACTGCCGCAGGGAAAACGGCACGTTCATCTGCGGCGTGACAAAAAGCGTCTGAACGAACAGCACTATCCCCAGAAAAAACAGCACGCTACCTATAAGCAGAATCAAGCGCAGACGTGGCCAGCGTTTACCGGTGGGATCGGAGAAAACGAATGGCGTGACTTCTTCTGGAGGAAACTCAGGCATGCGGTGCTTATAATCGCCCAGACGGAAGAATAAGAAAATCCGATTCTGTCGTTTTCGGCGTTGGATGCTTGCCACGCCATAGCCTTGCGAAGGCGGGTGGGGCATTCGATGTTAGACGTTGATTGTTAAATGCATATCGAGCCAGATACACTGCCGAGCGGGCACGCCGGCATCGCTGCGCGTTTGAAAAAAGGTCCCACAATTCATTCGAGCGCGTGGGTCGTCCCAGGCGCGACGGTACTCGGCGATGTGGTTCTCGAAGAAGAATCCAGCGTGTGGTACGGCGCGGTGCTCCGGGGCGACATCAACCGCATCATCATCGGACCGCGCTCAAATATTCAGGATAATGCCGTCGTTCACGTCGATACGAACTATCCGACAACCATGGGCGAGTTGGTCACCGTCGGCCATAATGCCGTCGTCCATGCGTGCAAGGTTGACGATGAAGTGCTGGTTGGCATGGGCGCCACTATTCTAGACGATGTCGAGATAGGCGCGCGCTCCATCATCGGCGCAAACGCGCTGGTCACAATTGGAATGAAAATTCCGCCCGGCTCACTCGTTTTGGGGTCGCCCGCGAAAATTCGACGGCAACTTACACTCGACGAGCAGAAGGACATCGCGCGCTGGGCCTGGAGCTACGTGGAAACCGCGAAGCAGTTCCGCGAACTTTGCTAAGGCTGTAGCGCTATTTTGGTCGCACCGGCGGCGGCGGGATCCAACTTCTTATGGCTTGCATCCACAGAATTCGACCAACAATAATGCACTGATGAAAAGAACTGTCGTTTTCGCATTAGTTTCTGCTTTGACCGTGGTGTACCCTTTGGTGCGGTCATCCGCACAAAGCCCTACCGAAGCGACGCAACCGGCGGACATGCGTCTTTATCCTTCGACAACGATTGAATGGAAAGTCGGACCGCCCTCATTGCCGGCCGGTGCGAAGATGGCTGTGCTCGAAGGTGATCCGACGAAGGAGGGCCCATTCGTGATGCGACTTCAGGCGCCTGATGGTTATCACATCCTACCGCATACCCATCCGAAAACCGAACGTGTGACGGTGATTTCCGGAACAATGTTCCTCGCCACGGGAGAAAATCTCGATCGTAGCGCGGCAAAAGCTCTGCCTGCCGGCACCTACGGTCTCTGGCCCGCCGGGATGAAGCACACTGCTTGGTTCGAGGGCGGCACGGTTATCCAAATCCACGGCACAGGCCCGTGGCAGATCAATTATGTGAATCCCGTCGACGATCCGAGGAACGCAAAGAAATCGCCCTAAGTCACTGGCTTTCGCAGAAGCGCCCTACAAATCGTAGGCCAAGCCGCGCGCGTTCTCGCGCAATAATTCCGCTGCGCGTTTCATGTTTTCTTCCCGACTCATTCCCGGTCGCGTGTTTTCAGAAACGCCGTCGAAAATCTCACGGACTTCTCGATCTGTGCTTGCGCGGCCGACGATTGCGAAAACACGTTTTCCGAGTTGTCGTGCCAGTCGCGCCACGCCGGCTGGCGTTTTCCCTTCGAGGGTCTGCCGATCCAGACTTCCCTCGCCTGTAATCACAACATCGGCATCTTTGATTTTCGCTTCGAGGCCGACTGCCTCTGCTACAACGTCAAACCCCGGTCGAATTTTCGCGCCGCAAAAACTCATCAGGCCGAAGCCCAGTCCGCCTGCTGCGCCGGCACCGGGTTTATCGCGATAATCAAAACCAAATTCTTCGGCGACAACATCAGCCAGTCTGGTCAGTGCCCGTTCCAATTTGTCGATCTGGTCCTTTGTCACGCCTTTCTGCGCACCAAACACGCGCGTCGCGCCATTCTTGCCGAGCAATGGATTTTTCACATCCACCGCAGCAATAATCTTCGGCAGGATCAAGTCTTTCGGCTTCTGGATTCGCTCGAGACCAGCCAGCTCGGTAACCGCGCCTCTTAACTCGTGCTCATGCGCGAGAAATCGAAAACCCAAAGCGCGCGCCATTCCGAATCCGCCATCGTTTGTTGCGCTGCCACCAAGGCCAATAATGATTTCGTTCGCGCCACGATTTGCGGCGTCCAAAATCATTTCGCCAATGCCGCATGTATTTGCCCGAAGCGGATCACTTTCGCTTTGAGTTAGCCGTCGCATTCCGGCGGCTTCACTCATTTCCATCACTGCGAGTTTCGCGTCTTCGATCCAAGCGTAACGCGCACCGATCTCGCGACCCAGCGGATCGTGTGCTTTGCATTGCAACCAAGTACAGGCTTGTGCACCGCAAATCACTTCCGCAGTTCCCTCGCCACCGTCTGCCATCGGCACGATGTCGATCTTTGTGTCCCGCAGCGCATCGCGCAGCCCCTTGGCAATGTTTTCGGCAACTTCATGCGCGTTGAGCGCGCCTTTAAATTTGTCGGGAGCGATGAGGATTTTCATTGGTAGAGTCGGCGCGCTGCGCCGACCGGACGCCGCGCCGCGGCCTCCTACCCTTTCAACTTCTTTTCTAAGATTTCGCCCGCCAATCGCGGATTCGCCTTCCCTTTCGAGCGTTTGATCACCTGGCCTTTGAGAAAATTCAGCGAAGCCATGTTACCCGCCTTGTAATCTGCCACGGGCTTGGGATTTGCCGCAATCACGTCGTCGCAGAGCGCTTCGATCGCGCCAGCGTCGCTTAATTGCTCGATCCCTTTCTCCTTCACAATCGCGGCCGCGCTCATTCCGGTTGCAAACATCTCCGCGAACACTTCCTTGCCTTGCTTGCCGCTAATTTTCCCTGTGTCGATGAGGTTAACCAGCTCATCCAGCGCCTCCGGCGGAATCGGACAATCATGGATGGCCTTACCGGCGGCGCTGAGCGCGTTCTGCAAATCGTTTAGGATCCAGTTGGCGATATTCTTCGGTTTCTTAGCGCCTTTAGCGGCCGCCTCAAAATATCTTGCCAGCTCCAGATCGTTCGCCAGCACGCCTGCATCGTACGGGCTGACCTGATATTGATCCACGAAGCGCGCGCGCTTCGCTTTTGGTAACTCCGGCACGTGCTCTCGCACATCAGCTACCAATACGTCAGTTTTCACGGGCACCAGATCAGGATCTGGAAAATAGCGGTAGTCGTGTGCGAACTCTTTCGTGCGCATGAGAAAGGTTTCGCCAGCGGCATCGTCCCAGCCGCGCGTCTCCTGTTCGAGTTGTTCGCCACTCTCCAGTACGCTGATTTGGCGACGGATCTCGTAAGCGAGAGCGCGCCGCACGCCGCTGATCGAGTTCATGTTCTTGATCTCAATTTTTGCTCCGAGTTCGCGTTGCCCTTCGGGCCGTACGGAAACGTTGCAATCGCAGCGGAGCTGTCCTTTTTCCATGTCGGCGTCACTCACTTCGCCGTAGATCAGGATTTGTTTCAGCGCCGTTAAAAACGCGAACGCTTCCTCTGGCGAATTGATTTGGGGCTGCGTCACGATCTCCATCAACGGAGTGCCGGCGCGGTTAAAATCAATCCCTGTGCTGTTCTCGAAATGAAAACTCTTCGCGACGTCCTCTTCGAGATGGATCCGCACCAGACGCACTTCCTTGTCTGGGGTTGCGATATTTTTCTGCGCATCTTTCGGATAGGCCAGGTCATGTAATGGCACGCTGCCATTTGTGCAAAGCGGCATGTCGTATTGGGAAATCTGGTAATTCTTTGGCATGTCCGGATAGAAATAGTTTTTGCGGTCGAATTTGGAAACCGGCGCGATGTCGCATCCGAGCATGAGCCCGGTAAGAACCGTCATGCGCAACGCTTCCCGATTCATCACTGGCAAAGCGCCAGGCAGACCGAGGCAAATCGGACAAGTGTGAGTGTTCGGCTCCGCTCCGAACTCAACGGGAGAATCACAAAACATCTTCGAGCGTGTCTTGAGCTGCACGTGCACTTCAAGACCGATGGTGGTGATGTAATTCATGCTGGCTAGAATATCCGTTGAAGCGCTGAAGCCTTAAAACGTCAAACGGTCTCCGCTTCAATGCTTCAACCTTTTAACGCTTCAACGAATTCTGCTCCAGTGCGTAATCGAGCGCGCGTTGGAAATTGAATTTTTTTATTCGCTCGGCAAGCACGGGATCGTTCGCTGCATCGATGATCCGTTGATTTCGAAGAAGATCGAGAAACCGCCGTTGTGTGATCATCTCGGAGATTTCTGGGTCATCACGCAACGCCACGATTTCGGGATGCTCGCTCAACTCGCGCGCACCTGGAAACGACAGGAACCTTTGGGCTCGTTCCGGACTGGAAATCACCGCGCCGATTTTCGCCAGCGTGTCATAGCTCTTTTCCGAAACAGGATCCGTTTGCTTGATCGTGTTTCCAAGCTGACCGAGTTCCAGTGAATTTTTTAGACGCGTCAGTGATGCAGCAAATGCAGCAGATTGTTCTCTTCCGTCTCCGAGAAAGTGCCGCCGACCTTCCAAGGCATGGGATGTGGCGTCCGAACCGGCGTGCACGGTAGCTGGTCGGCTGCGGACCTGCGCGTCTGCCACGGCACCGACGGCGCGTACGCCCGCTACGACCAGCCAAATAGCGAAGAGGCCAAAAAACAATCCGACAATCGCGCCTGCGAATCCGTAAATGAGTTGGAAACTTCTGGAATCCTGTTCGCCGGTTCGTTTGAACAAGATTGCTCCGATGCTGCTCACCACAGCGTACGCAACAAACGCCAGCATTGCGCTGCCCAGCGCCGACAGAATCAAGTCAGGCATTTTCAGAACTGGGCGGGCTATCGGAACAAGCAGCTTCCCGCCGAAAAACGCCGCCGCATACGCAGCGACGAGCGCGGCAAGCCGCATCAATTGGCGAAGCAACCCCAAGCGCCAGCCGCGCACGACTTCGAACAAGATCAACACCACGGCAAAAGAAAGGAAGACTGCCTGCCAAACCGGCGAACCGGCTGTCGGTTGCGGTTCAGGCGTCACCGCGATCGACCACCGATGGCTTGCTGCCGCAGTGCGTGATCGCAAAGCACCAGCGCGGCCATCGCTTCCACAATTGGCACTGCTCGAGGAAGAACGCACGGATCATGGCGTCCGCGCGCCGCGAGCTCGCTTTGTTGCTTTGAATTGGTGACGGTTTTCTGCCGAAGCGCGATCGTCGCTGGCGGTTTGAATCCCACGCGGAAATAAATGTCTTCACCGTTGCTGATTCCACCCTGCACGCCGCCGGAGTTGTTTGTCATTGTGCGTATTTTTCCGCCGCGCATTTCGAAAGGATCATTGTGCTGCGAACCGCGCATCCGCGTCGCTGCAAATCCGGAGCCGATCTCAAAGCCTTTGGTGGCCGGTATGCTCAGCATCGCTTTCGCCAGGTCTGCTTCCAGCTTGTCGAAAACAGGCTCGCCAATCCCAGGCGCGACGCCACGTGCAACGCACTCAATCACGCCCCCAACTGAGTCGCCCTCGTCACGAACTTGCTCTATTAACGATATCATCTTTTTTGCAGCGACGGCGGCCGGGCACCGAACAATGTTCTTTTCCACGTCTTTCATTTTCACAGCAGCGCGATCAACGCTTGCAACGATGTCGTGAACTTGCGCCACGTACGCGACGATCTCGAAGTGCGCGTACAAACCTGATAATATCTTTTTTGCAATCGCGCCCGCGGCCACGCGACCAATCGTCTCGCGCGCAGACGCGCGGCCCCCGCCCTGCCAATTTCGAATTCCATATTTAGCCTCGTAAGTGTAATCGGCGTGTGACGGCCGAAATTTGCCGGCGATCTCACTGTAATCTTCAGGCCGAGCGTCTTTGTTGCGCACCATTATCGTGAGGGGAGTGCCGAGCGTTTTCCCTTCGAAAACGCCAGAGAGAATCTCGCATCGGTCTTCCTCTTTCCGTTGCGTCGTCAGTTTGCTTTGACCCGGCCGCCGGCGATCTAACTCTCGTTGAATCTCCGCTTCAGAGATGTCGATCCGCGGCGGGCAACCGTCGATCACCACGCCGATGCCGCCGCCATGCGATTCACCAAAAGTGGTGACGCGAAAGAGCCGGCCGAATGTATTGCCCATTGCGTGTATTGTAGCACAGGCTCTTTGGCTGTGGACCGTACCATGCTAGATCGCTTCGAGGGCGCTCTTCAAATCGCCAATCAAATCACGCACGTCTTCGATGCCGACCGAGAGGCGAACCAGCGAATCAGTAATGCCAAGCTTTTCGCGTTGCTCCTTCGGCACTGAGGCATGGGTCATGAGCGCAGGATGATTGATCAGGCTCTCAACGCCGCCCAGGCTTTCTGCCAGCGCAAACAACTCGGTGTTCTCGAGAAAACGCCGCGTTCCGGCAAGGTCCGTCTTCAAAACGATGGTGACCATGCCACCGAAACCGCGCATCTGTTGGCGGGCCAGATCGTGCTGTGGATGGGATTTGAGGCCGGGATAATGCACTGATTTGATCTCGCCCTGTTCCTCGAGCCAGCGCGCAATCTCCAGCGCGTTCGCGCAATGCCGCTCCATGCGGAGCGCCAGCGTTTTCAAACTGCGTAAAACAAGAAAACTGTCGAATGCGCCGGCGATTGCGCCGACCGAATTTTGCAAGAATGCAATTTGATCAGCGAGTTCCTTCTTTTCGCCAACGACAACAACGCCGCCCACGAGGTCGGAATGCCCGTTCAAATATTTCGTCGCGGAATGCACGACAATGTCGAAGCCGGTCTCGATTGGACGTTGGATCCAGGGAGTGGCAAATGTGTTATCGGACACAGAAATGATTTTTCGCTTCCGGGCGATTTTGGCGATCGCTTCAAGATCGATCAGCTTCAGCAGCGGATTGCTCGGAGTTTCGATCCAAACCATGCGCGTATTTGGTTTGATTGCGCGCTCGAGATCTTTGGGATCGGTCAAATCGACATAGCTAAAATCAAGATTCGCAGAGCGTCGCCGCACTCGATCGAACAATCGGAACGTGCCGCCGTAAAGATCGTCACTGGCGACGATATGCGAACCGCTTTCGAGCAGCTCCAGCACGGTCGCCATACCAGCGAGCCCCGATGCAAACGCGAATCCGCGCGTGCCGCTTTCCAAATCGGCAATGCACTTTTCGTAGGCGAGCCGCGTGGGATTGATTGAGCGCGCGTAATCGTAGCCTTTGTGTTTTCCCGGGCTTTCCTGGACGTATGTTGACGTGGCGTAGATCGGCGTCATGACCGCGCCTGTAGTGGGATCCGGTTGTTGGCCGGCGTGAATGGCACGCGTGGCAAAGCGGCGGCGTGGCCGATTTCGGCATGTGAAGCCGGAGATAAGAAAGCAAATCGGTGCGCGTAATCAGCCCCAGAAATTTGTCGTCCTTCATGACAATAGCGACCCGCCCGCGGTCAAATACATCCAGTAAGTCTTTAATTTTCGTGTCTGGCGGCAGCGTTTCTAACCGGTCCGTCATCGCTTTTTCTACCGGATCGTTGAAGTGCGATGTGTCGCGGTGCACCCTCACCAGGAGATCAGATTCGTCGATAATGCCGATGGCGCGTCCGTTTTTATCGACGACCGGAAGCTGCGAAACGTCAGAGCCGCGCATTCGCCTGAAGGCTGTCAGCAGCGAATCGTCCGCCCCGACCGTGATCACTTCGCCCGCTTCGTATCGGTGCGAGATCAAATCGCTCAGATCGCCGTGCGGGTGGCGATGAATGAATCCCTGCTCGGCCATCCAAAAGTCGTTGTACATTTTTGAGAGATATTTATTGCCGGTGTCGGGAACGAGAGTGACCACACGTTTTGGTTTCGTTTGCTGTCGGCAATATCGCAGCGCGCCGGCGAGAAGCGTGCCGGTAGATGAACCGCCGAAGATTCCTTCCTTATGCAAAAGCTCTCGCGCGGTCGCAAAACTTTCTGCGTCGTCAATCTCAAACGCATCTGTGACTAATGACATATCTGCGATTTCTGGAATGAAATCTTCGCCAATGCCTTCCACTGCCCAGCTTCCCGATTCGACCAGTCTTCCCGTCTTGACGTACTCGTACAACACAGAGCCGGTTGGGTCGGCCAAGATCATTTCGATGCCCCGACGTGGTTTAACACGATTGAAGAAGCGCCCAAGACCGGTCAGCGTTCCGCCCGAACCAACTCCCACAACAACGGCATCGACATCGTGCCGCATTTGCTCCCAAATTTCCGGGCCGGTCGTGCGCTCGTGCGCCAGCGGGTTCGCCGGATTACCAAACTGATTCACGTAAAAGGCACTTGGAATTTCTTCGGCGAGTCGCGCGGCCACGTCTTGGTAATATTCCGGATGACCGCGGGTCACATCAGATCGCGTGATGCGCACTTCGGCTCCGAGCGCTTTCACGTGCGAGATCTTTTCCTGCGACATCTTATCCGGGATCACCAACAAGACGTGATAGCCTTTGGCACCGGCAACGAGCGCCAGACCCAGGCCAGTATTGCCTGCTGTCGCCTCTACGACTGTGCCACCGGGTTGCAATTTCCCCTCTTCCTCTGCCGCTTCGATCATCGAGAGCGCGATTCGGTCCTTGATCGAGCCGCCAGGATTTTGATTTTCAAGCTTGAGAAAAAGGTGACACGGACCGGTGTCGAACTGTGTCACCTCCACCAGCGGCGTGTCGCCAATGAACGACAGAATTGCGGGCGGTTTACTATGGGCGGCCCCTGCCAGCGTTTCAGAAGTGTCACTCATGCAAAGCCTACTCGATAGACGGTTCGCCCTTGTGCGACCACTCCGACTCGCTGTCCGCGAGAAATTGTTGGAGCACAGGGAAACGGACTTCGCCGTAGTTTAATGCGTAACGGAGCTCCCCGCCTTTGTAAATCCAAGTCGTCGGGATCCACGAAAGTGGCAAACCGGCAAATTGTTTGATCTTGTTTTCGCCGCGACGCGGGCCGCGGTCCGCAAGGATTGTCACATTGGGCTGATCGGCGATGGCGAATTTTTTCAGCATCGCACGTCCGTCCTGGCCATCATTCCAAACGGAGACAAAATAAAATTTCACGTGCGGATTTTCATTAATGATTTTCGCCCATCCGCCGCTTTTAAGCTCAGCCTGGCAATTCGAGCACCAGGGCGCCCAAAGATGCACGACGGTGAGATCTGGCGATTTGATCGCGCCGAGGACTTTTTGTTCAGCCGGAGATTCGGCCCGCAGTGATATCGCTGCGAGAAGGGCAATCAATATCGGTGTTCGGGCAATCGACATGTTCTACTAAAGGATAAAGGGGAAAGGCGTAACGCTCAACGCCGAACGCAGAACATTAGACACCGTCATTCCGGGTGAAGTCGAGGGATCCCGTGGCAAACCATTGGGTAAGTTCGCGGGATCCTTCGACTCCGCTTCGCTTCGCTCAGGATGACACGCGGCTGTAACTCGGCGCATGTCAGTTGACCTTCTGCACAAAAACGCCTACTATGGCATCCCGCTTCCGCAATAGCAGCTACGCGGAAATCTTCGGCGGTCATAGACCGCCGCTACAGCGCCTGAAGGAGGCTTATTATTTATGATTCAAATGCAGGACGTGATGTCGAAGGCGATGCCTGACTTCCGCGAAGGAAGCATCGTTAAGGGGCGCATCTTGGAAATTCGCCCACGCGAAGTGCTGGTCGATGTGGGATACAAATCCGAGGGCGTCATTCCGTTGACTGAATTTGAAGAAGCCGATTCGCTTGAAGTAGGCGACGAGGTGGACGTCCTCCTAGAGCGGCTGGAAAACGAAGAAGGCATGGTCGTTCTCTCGAAGGAGAAAGCCGCCTACCGTCAGAACTGGTATAAGATCGTCAGTGTTTTCCAAGGCGACGGCATGATCAAAGGCAAGGTGAAATCGGTGGTTAAAGGCGGCCTCATGGTGAACATCGGGGTCGAAGCGTTTTTGCCGGCGTCTCAGATCGACGTCGTTCCGCCAAAGGATTTGCAGCAATTCGTCGGCAACACATACGATTTTAAAATCGTTAAGCTCAATGACGACCGCAAAAACGTCGTGCTCAGCCGGCGCGAGGTGATCGAGCAGGAGCGCAGCGAAAAACGCCAAAAATTCATGGAAGGCGTGAACGTGGGCGACCGCGTAACTGGCACCGTGAAAAACATCACCGACTTCGGCGCATTCATCGATCTCGATGGCATGGATGGCCTGCTGCACGTCACGGATATGACCTGGGGCCGGCTGGGACATCCCAGCGAGCTATTGAAGGTCGGGCAGCAGTTGGAAGTCGTCGTGCTCGACATCAACAAGGAAAAAGAGCGCGTGTCGCTGGGACTGAAACAGACTCAGAAGAATCCGTGGGACCAAATCGAGGAGCGTTTCCCGGCTGGCCAGCGCATCAAAGGGAAAATCACAAACCTTGTTCCTTACGGCGCATTTGTTGAGATCGAAGAAGGCGTGGAAGGCCTCATCCACGTTTCTGAACTTTCGTGGACGAAACGGATCATGCGACCCTCCGATATTCTTAGCGTCGGTCAGGAGGTGGAAGCTGTCGTGCTCGGCGTCAATAAGGAGGAGCAGAAAATTTCATTGGGCCTGCGCCAGCTCGAACCGAATCCGTGGGATGAAATCGAGAAAAAGTTCACCATAGGCAGCCGGGTCAAAGGCAAGATTCGCAACATGACCGCCTACGGCGCGTTCGTAGAGCTGGAGGAAGGCATCGACGGCATGATCCACGTGTCAGACTTGAGTTGGACCCGCAAGATCAATCATCCGAGCGAGATGTTTAAGAAAGGCGACGAAATCGAAGCGGGCGTTATCGACATCGACAAAGTAAACCAACGGATCAGTCTCGGGATCAAACAGCTCACCGAAGATCCGTGGAAGACAATTGATGAGAAGTACAAGATCGGCGATCTCGTGAAAGGCAAAGTCACCAAGCTCGCCAGCTTCGGCGCGTTCGTGCAACTACAAGACGATATCGACGGGCTCGTGCACATCTCGCAATTGAGCGAAGATCACGTCGCAAAAGTGAAAGATGTCCTGAAGGTCGGTCAGGAAGTCGAAGCGCGCGTCATCAAGGTGGACAAAGTCGAGCGCCGCATTGGTCTGTCGATCAAGGCCGCCAATTATTCTGAAGAGCAACTGCGTAAAGAAGTAGAGTCCTTCGACACGCTTCGTCCCGGCGAAGACATGGTCGGCTTGGAAAAAGCTTTCGCCGCCGCCGAGCAGGAAGAATATCGGCCCAGCGATTCCAAGCGAGCAGCCAAGGAATCGAAAGACTCCAAGGGCGAATCCAAAAAAGAATCGAAAGCGAAGTAGCTCCGGGTTTCTTGTCGCTGCGTACAAGACCCTCCAACGCAGAATGAGGACCAGCAGTGCCGCATTCCAAAACGCAAGCGGCTAGAGCGTGTCGAATCACGGCCACGTTTTGGAGTGCCGCAATGTTTGCCGAACTGAGTCAGATCAAGAAGCACTTTATCCTATCGGAGTGAGCTGTTAAACTTTCGCTGCTGTGGAAATCACGCCTGAGCTACCGAGCAATCAGCCTTCCATGCGGCGTATCTTTCTCCAATACAACTTCGCACTGCGAGCAATCGTTACGACGGTTTTGTTGTGCGCGATAACCGGCTGCGGAAATCCCAAAATTATCGGCAAATGGCGCATGTCGGGAGATTCAAATGCTACGGTTTGGGAATTTTCGAAGAATGGCCTCGTCCTTATCGGGGATGTGCGTGGCAGGTACCGGTTTGGCGACCAGGACCGAATCAAAATTGAAACGCCGTTCGCTACGACAGTTTATCAGCTGAAAATTTCTCGCGATCGGATGATCCTGCAAGAGCCCGGCGGTTCGAAACTCGAGTTTACGAGGATCAGCGAGGCGCAGCGCTGACGGTGGAACGAAGCAAACAGCAAGAGATTCCTCGACTTCGGTCGGACGACAAGGTCAGAACTCTGCACTTCCAGGGGTTCGAGCAAACGGGATCACGTCCCGAATATTTGGGACGCCGGTGATGAACATCAACATTCGCTCAAAGCCGAGGCCGAAACCAGAGTGCGGCGCGGTGCCATAACGCCGGAGATCGAGATACCATTTGTAATCGGCCGGATCCATTTTGTGCCGGCGCATGTTTTCCTCGAGCATCTTTAGTCTCTCTTCACGCTGGCTGCCGCCGACGATTTCGCCGATACCGGGCACGAGTAAATCCATCGCAGCAACAGTCTTTCCGTCTTCGTTCAATCGCATGTAGAAGGGCTTGATCTCTTTCGGAAAATTGAAGACCGTGACCGGACATTTGAAATGTTTCTCGGTCAGCCAGCGCTCATGCTCCGATTGCAAGTTTAATCCGTAGTCGATTGGGAATTCAAATTTTTCGCCGCTTTTTCTTAGAAGATCGATAGCGACACTGTATGTGATCCGTTGAAACGGTCGCTCAACGACGAAGTCGAGCCGGGCAAGCAACTCCTTGTCCACGAATTTGGCGAAAAGTTCCATCTCATCGGGGCAATCCTTTCTCGCATCTGCGATCAAATACTTCACAAACTCTTCGGCGAGATCCATGTTGCCGTTCAAATCGCAAAACGCCATCTCCGGTTCGATCATCCAGAACTCGCTCGCGTGGCGCGACGTGTTGGAGTTTTCGGCCCGGAACGTTGGGCCAAATGTGTAAACCTTCGACAATGCCAGCGCCAACGCTTCGGCTTCGAGCTGACCACTCACGGTCAAGTAAGTCGGCCGAGCGAAAAAGTCTTTCGTATAATCGATCTCGCCGTCCGTCGTTCTCAATTCGGCGGCTGCCGGATCGAGCGTCGTAACGCGAAACAATTCCCCTGCTCCCTCGCAATCGCTGCTGGTAATAATCGGCGTGTGGATAAAAACAAAACCGCGCTCCTGGAAAAACTGATGGACAGCAAAGGCAAGCCGGCTCCGCACGCGAAAAATACTACTGAAAAGATTCGAGCGGGGCCGCAGATGAGCAATTTCGCGAAGAAATTCAGGCGTGTGCCCCTTTTTCTGCAGCGGATAGGAATCGTCGGCCGTTCCCACAATGTCGATGTTGTCCGCGACCAGTTCCCATTTTTGTCCTTTACCCTGCGAAGCGACCAGCGCCCCAGTCACGCTGATCGATGCGCCGGTAGTAAGCCGCTGCACCGCAGCGTAATTTGGTAACGAGCTTTTCGCGATGATCTGAAGATTGCGCAACGAGGAGCCATCATTCACCTCGATAAATGAAAAATCTTTCGAGTCCCGCCGCGTCCGCACCCAGCCTTGGACCTGAATCGCGCCGGTGGGCGCGGTGCCTTGCAAAGCGTCTCTGATCGAGGTTGGCGAAGGTTCTGTCATATGTACATCGAGAGATTCCTCGACTTCGCTCGGAATGACAAGTTGAGCAGGCAGAGCGAGAGGACGCCGCGCTGCGACGTCCGGACGGCGCAGCGCGCCGACCCTACCATCAACTCAGCGGCAGCCAACTGCCTGGTTGCGGTGATGGTCTCGTGCCGTTGAGAGTGAGGTAAGTGTATTCCTGGAGGAGACGCTCGTAGTCTGAAAGAAGCTTCATTGCATCGTTTGGCTTTAGTCGATCGGTTTTGATGGCGGCATCGACCTGGGCTTTTAGCAACCGCATTAATTCGACTTTGTCCCACTGCGTCATGGCAAGCACTTCGCCGATGGTGCTGCCCTCGATGACTTCCTCGATGTACCAGCCTGATTCTTCGTCGGTATCCAGGAAGACATGCACCTCGGTCACGCGGCCGAACAAATTGTGCAGGTCGCCCATGATGTCCTGGTAAGCGCCCACCATGAAAACGCCGAGGTAATAAACTTCTCCAGGGTGAATCCGGTGCAGCGGCAATGTTTCCTTCACATCCTGCAGGTCGATAAACTTGCACACTTTGCCGTCAGAATCGCAGGTGATGTCCACTATGGTGCCGTGTCGGTCTGGCGGCGTAGTGAGCCGATGGATCGGCATGATCGGAAAAAGTTGCCCGAGCGCCCAGTGATCGAGCAGCGATTGGAACACAGAGAAGTTGCAAATGTATTGATCGGCCAGCGTGACTTCGAGGTCCTTCACTTCATCGGGCACATAACGCAGGCCGCGATGCATGTTGACGATCTGATGCGCGACCTGCCAGTAAACGGTGTCGATCTTCGCTTTGGATTCGAGATCCAGCAGGCCAAGATCGAACGTTTGCTGCGCTTCCTCCTTTATCTGTTGAATGTCGTGAAGGCTTTCCAACCGATTTCCACGCTTCAGACGCTGTTTCACGTCCAGGATGTCGCCCACGAGTTTATGATCTTTCTCTGTGACTTCGACTCTGAGCTTCGGCGCAGTTTTTTCGATCGAGCTGAATGCTTCCAACACCAACACGGAATGGTGCGCGACAATGGCGCGCCCGCTTTCACTTACAATGATCGGATGCGAAACGCCTTCGGAATCGCACACGTCCATGATGTTCCAGACAACGTCATTGGCGTATTCCTGCAGTGAATAATTGGTCGAGCTATCGAAATCACTGCGCGATCCATCGTAATCCACGCCGAGACCGCCACCGACATCGAGATACCCGAGTTGATGTCCGAGTTTGCAAAGCTTTGCGTAATAGCGCGCCCCTTCGCGCACAGCTCGTTTGATCGTCGAAATGTCCGGCACCTGCGAGCCAACGTGGAAATGAAGGAGCTTGAGGCATTGTGTCAGGCCGGCCTCTTTCAACATCTGGCTGGCAGCCACGAGATTGGTGGTGTCGAGACCGAATTTGGCGTTCTCGCCGCCGCTCGGCGACCATTTGCCAGAGCCTTTGCTATACAAACGAGCGCGAATGCCAATGTATGGCTCGAGGCCGACCTCCTTTGACGCGCGAATGATCTGCTCCAACTCTTCCAGCTTTTCGGCGACGATGATGACCGATTTGCCAAGTTTGCGGCCAAGCAGCGCGATGCGAATGAAAGCGGGATCTTTGTAGCCGTTGCAGATGATCAAGCTCTCGTGGTCTTTCTGCATGGCAAGTGCGGCAACCAGCTCCGGTTTGCTGCCCGCCTCGAGCCCGAAATGAAATTGTTCGCCCGCATCGATGATTTCCTCGATCACCTCGCGCAGCTGATTGACTTTGATGGGAAAAACGCCGCGATACTGATTGCCATAACCAAACTCAGAGATCGCGCTTTGAAACGCGCGATTAATTGATTCGACGCGGTGCCGGACCAAATCCTGAAACCGAATCAGCAACGGAAAACTGAGGTTTCTGGCACGCGCTTCGTTTACCACTGCGAGGATGTCGATCGAGCCACCATTATCCTGTAATGGCTTTGCTTCGACGTTGCCGGAGCTGTTGACAGTAAAATAACCCTCGCTCCATCCATCCACGTTGTATGTGGCGATAGCGGACTCAAGGTCCCACTCGGTTTTCATTTCGATTTGTCGCGCGGCCGCAACCGCAAACCGCATATTCAATCAGCGCGTCCAACATTCAAGCCCGCAGAATCAAATTTTCATGCCGCTTATTATGAGATGAATGGGTCGAAAAAAGTGCACCGCTTGTGTTTCATTTCGCTGCGGATAACGTTCGCTCGTGAACAAGACGGTGATCGAAGTGCAGGTGCGGGCGGTTTTGCCGACGAGCGGCGGGTGCGCGGTATTTATTGGCAATAACGAGAAGGTGTTCATCATCTATGTCGATCAAACAGTGGGCAGCGCGATCACCATGTTCATGCGTCAGATCACCAAGGAGCGGCCGCTCACCCACGATTTGATGGCGCATTTGATGACGGCTCTCGGCGCAAAAGTTGACCGCGTCATTATCAATGATCTGAAAAATGCCACCTACTACGCGCGGGTCATCATCCGGGTCCAAAACGAGTTGCAGCAGAAAAAGATCATCGAGCTCGATGGGCGACCCAGCGATTGCATCGCCATGGCCACGCAGCAGAAGGCGCCAATTTATGTGAGTCAGGACGTCTGGGACGAAGTGGACGATATGAGCGACGTCTTGCGCAAGATGGAGGAAGAGGGACTCAGGCCGGACCCGGAAACCGAAGAGTGATTTTGTAGCGGGGGTCTATGACCGCCGAAATTCACTCCGAGGCCGGAGCCACCTACAGCTTAGCCCAATAAATCCCCGTAGCGCTTGTCCGCTAATTCGAGGCAACGCGCCAGAATTTCTGAAGCGGTGTTGAGCTTGAATGTTTCCTCCACCAGCTCGCGACATTCAGGAATGGCCAGACTCTGCACGGCGCGCTTGACTCTCGGAACCAGGATCGCCGCCGTGCTGAGCTCGTCCATGCCGAGACCCAGCAAGAGCGGGACGAGCGCGATATCTCCTGCCATTTCTCCGCACACGCCCACCCAGATATTATTGGCGTGGGCCGCATCGGCGATCATCTTGAGCAAACGCAGTACTGCCGGATGGGTCGGCTGGTAAAGATGCGCGATCTTCTCGTTCACACGATCGACCGCAAGCGCATACTGAATCAGATCGTTTGTTCCGACACTGAAAAAATCGACTTCAGGCGCAAGCACGTTGGCAGAAATGGCTGCGCTCGGGATTTCGATCATCGCACCAACTTCGACCTTTTCGGCCATCTCGATTTTCGAGCTGCGCAGCTCTTTTTTGCACTCCTCAAGCGCGGCGATGGCGCTTCGCAATTCATCCAACCCGGAGATCATGGGAAACATGATTTTTATGTTGCCGACGGCGCTGGCAAGCAGAATCGCGCGCAACTGCGTCTTAAAGATGTCCAGGTTCTCGAGACAGAAACGGATCGCGCGCCAGCCAAGAAATGGGTTTAACTCGTCGGCGATATCTACTGTCCCCGGAGCCAACTTATCGCCGCCGAGATCAAATGTTCGAATAATCAGCGGATTGGGCCGGACGCGCTCCGCGACTTTTCGATAAGTTTCATATTGTTCGTCCTCGGTTGGCAGAGTGGTTCGATTCAAATAGAGGAACTCGGTGCGATAAAGTCCGATGCCCTCGGCGCCATTGGCCGGCACGGCATCGACGTCTTCCGGAAGTTCGATGTTTGCCGATAAAACAATATGATGGCCATCGCGTGTAGTTGAAGTTGTCTCACGCAATTCTTTCAGTCGCGCCACGACTTTGGCTCTTCGTGATTCGATCTCCGCGTAGCGCGCAAGCGTTTCCGGCGTCGGAGCGACGATCAGACAGCCATCACTCCCATCAAGGAGAACGTGTTGGCCAGTCTCCAGTTTTGCAGTGATATCGTGCAAGCCGACCACAGCCGGGATACCGAGAGAACGCGCTAGAATCGCCGCATGCGAAGTGCGGCTGCCGAGATCCGTCGCGATCCCGAGTACGTTCGCCCGGTTCATGCTTGCGGTATCTGAAGGGGTGAGATTATGCGCTACCAGAATGTGCGGCTCGGTCAGTGCAAGAAATGTCTTGGGAGCTTTCCCCTGCAGGTTGCGAATTACCCGCTTCGTTACGTCTTGGATATCAAGTGCCCGCTCTCGCAGATAGGGATCATCGATCTTGTTCAGCGTCTCGGCGTAGCGCGTCGCAACTTCCTGGAAAATCCATTCCACATTGCACAGATCGGTCTCCAGCTTGCGGAGCACTTCGTCGATTAACGTGCGGTCCTCGACCACCAGCAGATGAGCATCGAATATCGCGGCATCTTTTGCTCCGATCGATTCTGCAATGCGCTGCTGCATTTCCAAAATCTGCATGCGCGTTTGGATAAGAGCCGCTTCGAAGCGACTGATTTCATCCGCCACCTGGGAAGGGGCAATACGGTAACGCACCACCTCGTCCAGCTCGTCGCGCACGACGTGAATCTTGCCGTGGGCGATTCCGGGCGAGACGCCAGCTCCTTCAAACCGAATTTCTTTTAGCGCGTTGTCCCCGCTCATCCACTTGCGAGAGTAAGGCAGATGTCAAACATTGCGAACTCGCCGTTAGCATGTGGCAGGCGACCCTCGCCTCAATCTTCGTTAAAGCGCGCATTGATCAATCCCTCCAGGTCCTCCATTGCTTTTTCGGCATCTGGTCCCTCGCAACGGATACACAGCTTTGATCCCTGCCCGGCAGCCAGCATCATCAGGCCCATTATGCTTTTGCCGTTTACTTCCTCGCCTTCCTTCGAAACCCAAATTTCCGAGCGGTAACGGCTCGCGATGCGCACAAACATCGCGGCCGGCCTGGCATGCAGCCCGAGCCGATTCACGATCGGAATTTCTTTCTCAATCTTCTCGACGGCTGCCGCGCGGTTTGCTCTCCGATATAATAACGCCATTATGTCGCTCCTTTTTGCTCCATCAACCCAAGGAGCTTCGTGTTGAAATCGACGGCTGCGTTTTGGCCCAGGCCTTTCAATTTCTCGTCCATCGCCGCGACCTCGATCAACCGCGCCATGTCGCGGCCGGGCCTGACTGGAATCGTCACATGTGGTACTCGAAGCCCGAGGATCTCGTAAAATTCCCGGTCGAGCCCGATCCGATCGACCTCCTCTACCTCGTGCCAGTCTTTGAGAGTGACAACAAGGTCGAGGCGTTTCTCGATTCGAATACTCCCGATGCCGAAAACCTTCGCCACGTCGATAATCCCGATTCCGCGCACCTCCATGTGATTGCGGGTGAGTTCCGGGGCCGTCGCCATGAGCTCGCGTCCCTCCAGCATCGTAATCCGAGTCACGTCGTCAGCCACCAAGCTGTAGCCACGCTCGATCAGCCCAAGCACGCACTCGCTTTTTCCGATGCCGCTCGCTCCGCGAATCAAAACGCCTATGCCAAGGACGTCCACCATGCTGCCGAATTCGGTCACCGTCGGCGAAAAATCCATCTCCAAAGCGATCGTGGCGGCGTTGATGAACTTCATTGTAATCATTGGGGTGCGGAACACCGCGATTGTTGCTTCTCCCGTCACCGCCAGCAACTCTGGAGCAAGATGAAACCCGCGCGACATCACCAAACAAGGGATCTTGCGCTCGCATAACGCGCGGAATCTCCTTACCCTCACATTTGCCCGCAAACTCTTTAGATACGAATGCTCAGCCGCTCCCAATACCTGCACCCGTTTCTCGGCGAAATAGGTGTAGAAGCCTGAGAGTGCGAGACCGGGGCGATTAATAGTTGGCTCGCGGATTTTCCGATGGAACCCCACGCGCGGGCCCTCCAGTTTCATTTGCAGTTTTTCGGCGTGAGAATTGTAAAAGCTTTCGACCCCATCAGACATAACTTCTAGCGTGAATAACGCGCAATTTCCAATCTGCATCGAAAAGCAAGCGATGCGCTTCTCTCTTGCTGACGGTCCTGCTCGTAATCGAGACTCGATAACAAACACGATCGCCAGCAGAATGAAATGTCAGTGATTCACGGCTAAGCTTCGAGCACGAGCATGAGCATCAGCACGAGCGACGAAGGAAATTGGGTCAAAATCGATTTGCACATTCACACTCTCGATGATCCCAAGGACGCGGTGGATTATTCCGCCCATCAATTGCTGGAGCGCGCGCGGTCGCTTGGGTTTGGCGTCCTCGCGATCACACTGCACGATGCAGTGTTTGACCGAAAGGAAGTGTTCGCTGATGCGGCGACAATGGGCATTCTGCTCATACCCGCCGCCGAGATGCGCTTGTGCGGCGCGGACGTCATCGTGCTGAATGTCACTTCCGAGGAAGTCGCGCAGTTAAAAAATTTCGACGATCTACGACGGCTGCGAGCGCAGCGGGGAAGTTCCGTCTTCACTATTGCGCCGCATCCGTTTTACATTCTTGGCGGCTCAATCGGAGCGCGTCTGTTCGCAGAAATCGAGTGTTTCGATGCGATCGAGCTCTGCCATTTTCACATCGGTCTGTTCAATCCGAATCGCCGCGCAAAAAGAGTGGCATCCCGGTTTGGGAAACCATTAATTGCGACTTCCGACGCGCACCGGCTGCATGCCTTTGGGCAGCATTACACCAGCATCCCGATGCCGCCTGCACTTACCGTCGGAAATGTCTTCGCGGCTTTGCGCAACGGTCCGTTGCGCCTAACGAGTCCTCCTTGCAGCTTCGCCGACCTAGCGAGCGCGATTTATTTTGTCTTTCTTACGCACCCGTTCCGACTACGGCGGAAAATCGCCGCCGCGATGAGGTAAAAAACTCGCTCGGTGCCTCAGTGCTGAGGGGCTGCCGTCGCCAAGTCGTAAATTGCGCCCCAATCACCGGAGGCTACGAGAAAGGACGTAGCTTCCCATGGGCGGCTGCTTGATTGGTAGTTGGTCCGTTCGTCCTGGCCCCAAAAGATATAGCGGACGCCTAAGGCCTGCGCAGCGTCGCGCCAGTTTGCGGCTCCGTTCATTAAAGCTGTCAGCCGATTGTTCACGTCGCCGTATTCAAATCCTTCCGTCCACAGATGACCGGGATATCCCAGCACAGCTTTGCGGCCTTGTAACAAGACCGGACTGTTGAAGGTCGGGTATGCAGCGAAGCGCGCTTCCACCGGCAAAGGCCGAATCGCTGCGCCAGCGTAGTCGAGTCTCGCGCGCTCGATGAGTCCAAAGCCCGGGTGCCCGGCAGACAATCCGCCGAGCAAAGTAACAAATCCCGAACCAAACAGCGCGATGCAAATCGCCGCCCGTTCCGGAAAGGCCCAGCGCCCGAGGATGTCGCTCCACAGAAAAGGCAGAATGAGAAAGTAGCCCCAGACCATGAGCTTGAGGTTGTCCCATTCCCATGGGGCGGTTTTGAAAAAGTAACCCAACGCGAAGATCGCAACAGCGGGCAAGACAAAGGCTACATCCGCTGGAGGTCTGTTCCCCCAGCGCCACCCGGCTTTCCAAATATGCCAGCCGACCAAGCCCAGAAGCGTCAGCGCCAAAGGAATCCACAAGCCGAAGTTTGTTAGCCAAAATTGAAAAAACGGAGCGATGACGCCGTTCCAAGTTTTTTGCAGCATCAAACCAAACGCCGTGGAAGATCCAAAATTTTGAGCGCCACCCATTCGGAAAAAAGGAGCGGCGAACTCCTGCGAATCTTGGGCCCAGCCAGGATTCCATTTGAGTATCGACGCTGCACGAAAGTGATCGGTAACCAGCCAGACAAAAAAAGTTGCTGGAACTAACGCAATCGACAGCATCGCGGCGGCGTGTCTGCGAATCGGCGCGCCCCGGAAAATTTCCGGCCACATCTTTGGGTGCGAAATCAGGCGACCGAGTCCGGAGCTGCCTTCGTTGCGAGTCAAATCCACGATAAACCTGATTTCACTGGGACGTTCAAGAACCAGCGCAAACACCAGGACGACCGTCAGGGCGATAAATGTGTGGAGATTGAATAGCGGCATGGATGCGTAAAGGGAAAACTCGACCCAGAAAGGCAGGGGGCCCTTTCGGTAGCCGCGGACATCGACTGCAACGGATTGGCCAGAGTCATCCGCATTCGCAGAGCCTGCGGCGGACGGGTCGCCCGCAGCCACAACATTTTGGCGAAAGAATCTTTCTCGCCAGTGCCAGAGCAGGACCAAGGCTGCCGGGATCGCGTAAAGCCAGCCACGTTGCGTCACGAACATGGACAACGGAATACTTTTCCACGCGATCGGTCTGTGGGCGATATCTGCCGCCGTCCCCTGATAATCCAAAAACTTCCACGTCTTGAAGAACTGGAAACCGGCTATTCCGCCGTTGAACAAGAAACCTGCAACCGCGAAGGCGCCGCCCCAGCGGTAGAACCCGTAGAAAGTTGCGAGCGACGCAACCAGACCGACCCAAACCAAGCCGGTAATCAGATCGACATGAACCAGTGAAAGCAGAGCATTGAATAAATCGATCCCTGCCGGATACCGCAGTTTGCTAAAGACGTAGATGGGATTGTCCGGCCAAAGCGGAACGCCGTTGGCAAAAGTTTTGATCAATGTCAGATGCAGCGAGAGATCGCCGAGATTGTTTGGCGATTGGATCTTATAGTCGCTGCCGTCGATGTAGAACAACCAGCAAAAGGATCGGACGGCAAACATCGCGAAGCACACGGCCATTGCCCAGAACCACACACGGCGATACCGCATGATTGCCGACCAAGTGCGTGCACCTGGCTGGCTTTCAGGTTGCGAAGCGTTCCGCGGCTTCTGTTCCCATTCCGGAGGATTTGCAGTTTTTTCGCGACCTGCCGGATCAGACGTTCCAAGAAACGCTGCACCCGCAAACGCAGCGCCGCATACCAATGCGAGAGCCGCGCTCAACGTGTTCAAGCCTCTTCCGGCCATTCCCAGAAGAAGGCCGCAGACCACCGAAAAATTAACAAAGGTGAGAACCGCCGTAAGCCACTTCATGGAAGCTAGCGCGCTGCTGGATTCTGTGCGTTCCCGACAAAGTCCGGTGCTTTGCCTGGGAAGAATTCCTTAAAGACCTTTGCGCTGAGGAAAAGCTTAGACGGGTCCTGATAGTTCCGGATTGTGAGCATCTCGGTGTAGTAGGTGCCTTTCAACTTTGATTCGACATCTTTGATTTTGTCTTGTTGCACGAGGAGAAAATCGCCATCGAGGTTCGCCGGCATGTTGCCTCCTTCGTAGTAGCCGACTCGATCGAAATCGCCCAGAACCCACGGAAGCGGGTAAACACTGGACCGGATCAGATGACCGGTGAGGTGATAGTAAGCCGGATCGCGTTTTGCCAACTTAAGCAGCGGCTTGCTCAGCTTAAAAATGTCGTTGTATGTCTGGACGTAGGCGTATGGCTCATCGGGTGACGAGCACCGGAAGTAGTTTAGCCAGATGGATGAGCCGAACGAAATGCACAAAAGAACGCCTATTGTGCGATGCGCTATACGCAGATGCTTTGGGCGAACCAGGAGCACCGCCCCCCCAAAGATAAACAGGAATGGCCAGCCGAAACTGATTATGCACCAAGGCGTCTTGTATTTGACGTAGCTGTAGGCAACCAAGGTTCCGACGCCGTAGATCGCCAGGTAACGCAAACTGAGGTCCTTAAATTTTTGGCAAAACAGGCACAGAATTAATCCGGCCAGCATTGGCAGTTCGTAACCAAAAAAATCTGACCGGCGGATTTCCCACGTCGGTCCCATCAATTTCAACCAGTAATCCCACGCTTTTTCATGGCCGTGGCCGGCTGCGCCGGTCTCGGTCCACGCCTTGAACGCTTGATACAGACCTCTAACACCATTCCAGTTAAAGAACGTTCCCGAATAGAAAAATATGATCGCGGCGGCACCGACACCAAGAACCATTGCGAGATCGATCCAAGTCCAAGTTTGCTTTGCCGGCTTCGCGTCCGGGACGCGGCTTACGGCATAGGAAACCGCCAGGACCGGAATCGCAAGGACCGCGCAGGCGAGATGGATGGCGTAGGTCTCCTTGGTCAGAATCATGCCGGCTACTCCCATTCCGGCATACCAGAGGTAATTCAGCCTACCCAATTTCCACAAGCCGAGCAGTCCCAGGATGAACATGATCGAGAAGAATTCCAGCCACACTTCGTGAATTGCGTAGCGTCCGTAAAAGACGAATCCCGGAGAGACCGCCATGGCCAGCGCTGCTATTCGGCTTACGTTTCGTCCGACTAGTGGCTCGAACTTCAACATCAGCCAGACGCAACCGATGCTCACCAGCACAACGGGCAATCGCAACGCCCACAAGTTCCGGCCAAATAAACTCTGCGAAAGCAGCAGGACGTAAAAGTGAAGCGGCCCGTGATAGTTCGTCGGGTCGTACCTGTAGAATCCATTCTTCATCACCTGATCGACAAACCACCCGTTGATGCCTTCATCAAAGTGCGGCGGCTTGATACCCAGAAGAAAAAAGCGTAGGAACACTGCCAGCCCGAGAATCGCCCACGGGACCCAATCGGTTCCCGCCAGCGCATTCTGCCAGTGCTCTACGTAACGGCGCAGTCCCGCGCTTGCGGGAGAAGATTCTACTGGCGCGCTCTTGTCGGCGCTGCTAGTACGCGCTGCCATGCGCATCCTTGTAACCGGTGGCTGCGGATTCATCGGGAGCAACTTTATTCGATATATTTTGCAACATTACAAGCCCGCGTATGTGACCAATGTGGATGTGCTCACTTACGCGGGCAATCTCGCCAATCTCGATGGCGTGGTCGAGGAACATGGCGAACGCTACGAATTTTTCAAAGCCGACATCGCAAACGCCGACCAGATGGACGCTCTGATGACCGAGCATCAATTTTACGCGGTAATCAATTTCGCCGCTGAGTCGCACGTCGATCGCAGCATCAATTCGCCGCTCAATTTCATCCACACCAACGTCATCGGAACGAGCGTGCTGCTGGACTGCGTGCGCCGCCACGGCGTCCAGCGCTTTATTCAGATCTCGACAGACGAAGTCTATGGCTCGCTTGGGCCAACCGGGAAATTCACCGAGCAATCGCCACTCGATCCCAGTTCACCGTATTCAGCGAGCAAAGCCGGCGCCGATCTTCTGGTAATCGCTTCCTACAAGACTTACGCCCAGGAAGTGCTGGTCACGCGATGCTCGAACAATTACGGCCCGTACCAGTTCCCGGAAAAACTAATTCCGCTCATGATAATCAAGGCGCTCCGCGACGAGCCGCTTCCGGTCTATGGCGACGGTATGAATGTGCGCGATTGGATCCATGTGAACGATCATTGCGCCGCCATTGTCGCCGCGCTTTTCGAAGGGAAACCGGGGCAGATTTACAATTTTGGCGGCGACAGTGAAATGACGAACATCGATCTGGTAAAAATGATTCTCGATCAGCTGGGCAAACCGCACAGCCTCATTTCGTTCGTGCCGGACAGACTTGGCCACGATCGCCGGTACGCCATGGACTCCTCATTCGCGCAACGGGAATTAAACTGGAAACCGCGCTGTAATTTCAAAGAAGGGTTGGACGAAACGATTCAGTGGTACGTTGACAATCCATCCTGGTGGCAACCTTTGCTGGAGCGTACGGGAAGATATTGAACTGTGGCGGCGGTTTCTGACCGCCGATTTTATGTAGCGACGATCGGAGATCGCCGCTACAGAACGATGAAAATTGTCGTCATTGGATCGGCTGGCCGACTCGGCGCTGCGCTAGTGCGCGAATATCAAGGCAAATATGACGTCGCCGGATTCAATCACGCACAACTTGATCTCTCGAATCTTGATAAGATTCGCGGGAAGATCGGTGGGACACAATTCGATGTACTCGTTAACGCTGCCGCATTTACCAATGTCGATCTTTGCGAAACACAGCCTGATCAGGCTTTTCGGATCAACGCCGAAGCGCCGCGTGTGCTCGCCGAGATTTGCGGGAAGAAAAACGCGAAGCTGATTCACTTCAGCACGGATTACGTATTCGATGGGGAAAAACGCGCACCGTACACCGAGGAAGATGAAGCGGATCCGATCAGCGTTTACGGCGAATCGAAGCTGGCCGGAGAAAAGAATGTACTCGCCGCGCAAAACCGGCATCTTATTGTGCGCGTTTCCTGGGTGTTTGGTCCTGATCGGCCGAGTTTTATCGACGGAATGATCAAGCGAGCGCAGGAAAATGAAACAGTCGATGCAATCGCGGACAAATTTTCCACGCCTACCTACACTCACGACATCGCCAAGATGTTGCCGCAGTTTTTCGATGGCGAGGTCGAAGGCGGCATTCTGCATTTCGCCAATGCGGGCGAATGCAGTTGGCAGGAGTACGCACAATGGGCGCTGGACTGTTGCAGAGAGTTTGGCGTGCCGGCGAAAGCGAAAACGGTGGGCGCGCTTACATTGAACGACATGAAAGATTGGGTCGCGCGCCGCCCGGTTTATTCAGTGCTTTCCACCGCCAAATATACCCAACTCACCGGCACGCCACCTCGCACTTGGCGAGAACCGGTTGCTGATTATATTAGGCGCTTCTATTCCAAAAAATGAAAACACACATCCTTGCTTTTACCCTGTCGATCACCGTTTGCTTTGGCGCGCGCGCCGAATTGAAATGGGACAAGACTGAAGTCGAGCTGCATCCGACCCCCGCCGACAAACAGGCGGTGGGCCATTTCACGTATCAGAACACCGGCAAGGAGCCAGTTCACTTTAAATCTGTCCACGCGTCTTGCGGTTGCACGACTGCACAAACTCAAAAGGACCTGGTGCCGCCCGGAGACAAAGGCGAGATCACGGCCACATTTAACATTGGCGATCGCACCGGCACTCAGGTGAAAACGGTGACTGTGGAAAGCGATGATCCCACGAATCCGAAGACGGTCCTTACTCTGCGGACAATCATCCCGCAGCAACTGGAGATAACGCCAACGTTTGTTTTCTGGAAGCAAGGCGAAAAGCCGGATCCAAAAACGATCACGGTAAAAGTGGGCAAGGAGTTTACCGTGAACCATATCAAGGTCACGTCATCGAGTCCGGATTTTCAAGCCAAGGTGGAGGAAGCCGGTAAGGGCGAGTTCAAAATCGATGTCCAACCCAAAGAGACGAACAACCTCGTCGCTTCGACGCTGACGATTCAACCGGAGGATTCACAGAAGGTATTTTATGCCACTGCGCGCATCACTAATGCGCCAGCTGTTCAATAGATAGTGACATCTTCGCTGGTCCGGCAGGCTCTCATTCTTGCAGCGCTGGCGCTTCTTCCAGGGCTGGGCGAGGCGATTTATTTTCGCCACAAAATATCCTGGCAATCGGCCATCCCGCCATCGGAATTGGTTACCGTCGCTCAAGAGCACGCATGGGGCGAAAACGTTATCTGGGTGGATGCCCGCCCGGATGAGGAGTTCGCGCGCGATCACGTTCCCGGTGCGCTTTCATTGAATGAAGACCGGTGGAACGAATTGCTGCCGCAGTTTTTGGCAGCGTGGTCGCCGGGAAGAAAGATCGTCGTCTATTGCAGCAGCCTGAGTTGCAACGCAAGCCGGGAAATTGCCCGCCGCCTACGCAAGCAGGCGCAGCTTCCGGACGTGTTTGTGCTCGAAGGCGGATGGGAAGCGTGGCTCAAAAGCAAGTGACGAGTGAACGGTGACAAGTGATGAGCGGGCCCTCAACTCTCAACGTTCAACTCTCAACTCGTCCACAATTCCCCTCGCGAATTGTGGACGTAATTGTTGCCGGCATTTTCATTTACTCCGGTGCGATCAAAGCACTCGATCCGGTTCAGTTCGCCAGCGACATCGACAATTACAAAATTGTGCCGTGGCCCGTTAGTGTCGTGCTGGCCTTTTATTTGCCGTGGCTGGAAATCTTCTGTGGAATTGCGCTTATTATGCGGCGTCTTTATCTCGGCGGATTGTCGATCTTAGCCGCACTGATCTCAGTGTTTATTATCGCCACCGTCGCCGCAAAAGTTCGCGGGCTGGACATCACCTGCGGTTGCTTTGGTCATGCAAGCAAGAACTGGAGCTTCTCCACTCATCTGGGGCTCGACCTGGTTTTGCTCGGACTCGTGATTTTTCTACTGCGCGCGCGCGGGCAAAACTCCGCTGCCAGCGAGCGGTAGAAATGTAGAATGCCGTGGGTTCACGGAAGGCGGCATCTATGAAGATGGGGAAAATGAGGGAGCTCTCACACGCCGCGCGCGATTGGCTGCGAAAAGTTCGAAAAGCGGGACGCGAGCTTTTCATGATCGACCGGGCAATCGCGGCGATCATCAGACTTCCGGTGGTGATCTCGTTGGGCGCGGTTCGTCACGCGCCGCGTGGCTGTCGAACGAAAATCCTTCGAGGCGCGATTCGTTCCGTTTCTAGGCCGGCTCCGACTGGATCTGGCGAAGTTTGCGAGATCAATTCATTGGCCGATTTCAATTCGGGCTACGCGCGGTTGGCGGCGATGCTCGGACAAGCCGGCAGGGGCCCCTCGCCGGGAGAGGTGGAGTTTCTAAGTTCAATCGCAAAGCGTCGGACCAGCTATCCCGGCACCGTTGGGCGGAGCGATTATCTTTTCCTGAGCGCGTTGGTCAGCATCCTCGCCCCGCAACGCGTGATCGAAATCGGGACGCTGACTGGCTTTTCCGCGGCAATTATTGCGGCTGCGCTTGCGCGCCGGCATGGCGGCGACGGCACGAGCTGGGTTGATACAATCGATATTAACGTCGAGTGCGCCATTGACAGAACACGCCTCAGCGGTTTCGAAATTCCGGAGACATTTCCGGAACTTGTGCCGCTGATTCGCTTGCACGTGCCGCGCGATGCAACTTTCGTTTTGCAAATCGCCAAACGCGACGAATTGCAGGTTATCTTTATTGACGCGGACCACCGGCACCCTCTGCCGCTGCTTGATTTGCTCCGGGTGGCGCCTTGCGTCAGGAGCGGAGGTTGGATCGTGCTCCACGATATTCAATGGGGCACCATAGGTCGCAGAGCAGCAGAAGCTGGTGAGTCGTTGTGGTGGGGGCCATCCTATGGAGCGGAATGGCTTTTCATTTATTGGCCATTTCGCAAAATCAGCGGCGGCAACATTGGGGCCGTCCAACTACCGCATGAAAAGAGCGCGCTCGTTCCGTTTGCGCTGTACATGATGTCGATCCAATTCGAGATCGTGGATAAGCATGCCCGCACCATGCGACGCGCACTCTACGAGAGTCTCGGCGCGCTGGGCTGAATATTCGGCCGGCAACAAAAAAGATCGCAACCAGATGGAATATTCTCCGCGAGGTGATCGCGCCAGGCGATACGCATGCGTTAGTCCCATTAGCAGGAAGGCTTGAGCCCGGTCTCGATGAGATCGTCTTGCGGACACGCGGAGTCCGCTTGGTTTGCGAATATTCGATGGGCTCATGATCAGGAAACTGAAATCTGGCAAGTATCGGCTGTATTCTCGCAAGAAAAATCCAAAAACGGGTAAGCGCAGAAACCTCGGCACCTTCAAGACAAAGGCTGCGGCAAAGAAACACGAGAAGGCGGTGCAGTACTTTAAACGCCATTGACTCCTTTCACGGCGACGATAAAACAGCGATAGAAAGGAGACCAATCGATATGCACATGCTGGTTCGTCACAAAGTTGCTGATTTCGCCAAATGGAAACCCGTCTATGACGACCATCTTTCGGCACGACAGAAGGCCGGGCTAAACGAGGTTAATCTTTTGCGAAACATCGAGAATCCAAATGAAGTCAGTCTGCTGTTTTCAGTGGAAGATCCTGAGAAGGCGAAAGCGTTCGCCGCTTCGGATGACCTGCGCCAAGCAATGCAAAAGGCGGGAGTGAGCGACAAGCCTGACGTCTATTTTCTCGAGTAGTCGCGAATACACATAGAATTTCGTGCCTTGGATCAAGTGTCCAAGGCGCGACAATATATCCCCAGGAAGCAAATGAATCCCCGACTGCTGCTTCGATACGCTCTTTGCGTGGCTGTCCTTGCGGCTGTGGGATGCGGGCGAAAATCGGCGAGTCAGGTTGTCAGCGGGTCCCCCTCGCCATCAATGTCGCCGGGGATGACTCCGACGCGATCGCCGGCTGTCGCGCCGTCAACCACTCCATCGCCTGGAGCAAAAGCCAATCAAAGTCCGTCGTCCGATTTAGCGAAACTGGAAACAAGGGTCCGGCCTTCGGTGATTTGGGTGACCGTCTTTGATGCAAAAGGGAATTTGCTGCGAACGCAAAGCGGCTTTTTTATTTCGGCAGATGGCCGACTGGCCACTACGGCGCGCGCAATCGAGGGCGCAATCAATGCTGTCGCAAAGACGGCAGACGGCGGAATCCATAATGTCAGTGGGATTCTCGCGGCTTCGAAAGCATTGGATCTGGCAGTTCTACAGGCCGACGTAAAGCAGGTCACATTTGTTGAACGAAATAAGAACGGCAATCTATCCCAGGGTGCGGGCGTGGTAGTGATCGGTAGCGCACTGGCCGGAAACGAGGGTAGTGCTCGTGAAATGACGATTGCTTCGCAGGATCCCGAGCGTCTGGAAATTACCGGAGCGACTCCTGCTAGTTCGGTCGGATCTCCTATCGTAAACGGAGATGGCGAAGTCGTTGGCGTCGTTACATCAGCGGGGGAAAAAACCATTGCTCGTCCTTCAGCCGCACTGGACTCATTGTTGTCTCGCGTTTCGGACGAAACCGAGCCCAACTGGCCAGGAACAGCCGAAACGCGCGGCACTCCACGGCCAACACTGAAACCGCGACTGGTCTATGCGCCTGCGCCAGCTTTTCCGCCCAGGGCTGCTCAGCCTGGCCTTTCGGGAACAGGTCGCTTTCGTCTAACTTTCGATGCACAAGGAAACGTAACGAATGTTCAGATGATTCAATCCACAGGGAATCGGCTCTTTGATGAAGCTGCGACTAATACGCTTCGACAATGGAAATCTTCCCCCAGCCAGGGATGGGTAGTGACAGTTCCTGTGACATTTCAAACCAGATGAAGCCGCAACCTGCTGCGCTCGGCTTTCAAGTGAAATCAGGCTGGGCGGCTGCAGTGCTGCTCACGGGTCCAGATCGTTCGCCTCAACTCTGCGATGTCCGGCGAATCGACCTGTCCGATCCCCGGCTTCCTGAAACGCGACAACCGTATCACGCGGCGATGGGAAAACTCGAAGCGGAGATGACAAAAGTAAATCGGCGCGTACGCATCGTGCGCTGCATTGCGCAACAGTCGATTGCGACCCTTCTTGCTGGCTATCGAGGGAAAGGTTACGCGATCACGCGTGCTGCGCTTGTGGTGGGAAGCCAGATCGATCCTGGTTCGATCGCAAATCCGGACATCCGTGCGCATGCCTTTGAAGGCCAGTTGTTTCGCTCGGTGCTCGAGGAAGCCTTGCATGGATATCGCATTCGCACGGAGGTTCTCATCGAGCGCGATGCGTACGCCCAAGGCGTTACGAAACTCAAAGAATCGAATGAGGACGTGCGGCCTATGATCCAGAATTTTGGCCGAGCTGCGCAAGGACCGTGGCGCGCAGAACAGAAACTCGCCGCGCTTGCTGCGTGGCTCGCGCTTTGTTAGCTGCTGCAATCGCGGCAACCGAAGCGGTTGCCTTACAGTTTCAGTTATGAATGATGAAAATCCGCGCAGCAACTGAATCGGATCGCGACGCGGTGTGGAATATTTTTCAAGAGATCGTCGCGGCGGGCGATACCTATGCGTTTGATCCGAAAATGTCCCGCGAGGAGGCGCTCGCCTATTGGTTTCGAGCCGATACGAATACTTACATCGCAGAAAAAGATGGCCGCGTTGTCGGCACTTACGTTTTAAAACCGAATCAACTCGGTCCGGGTTCGCACGTGGCCAACGCGGCGTTCATGGTCGCATCAGACGCACAGGGCTCGGGCGTCGGACGCAGGATGGCCGAGCATTGCTTGACTCAGGCGCGCCGAATGGGTTTTCGCGCCATGCAATTCAACTTCGTGATTTCTACAAACACGCCGGCGATCCATGTTTGGGAGCAGGTCGGTTTCAAAATCGTCGGCACTTTGCCCGGCGCATTTCACCATCCTGAAAAAGGATATGTCGATGTTTACGTCATGTACCGCTCGCTGCTTGAAGATTAGCTGTGGCCGCGCGTTGCGCTAAAGAAGCATTGCAAGAGGACTGATTTCCTGCTGAACCTAGGGGTGAAATGCAAACAGTGATCCAAGTCATCACGACCGGGCGTGGATCGCTGCGGGAAAAGATCATGACCGATCCGCAACTTCGGCGGTTTGATCTGATTCCCACTGAACACCAGCGCCCGGGTCGTCCGCACGGCTGGGCGAAAATCCATAGCGAAACCGCTCACGGCGCGATCAATCTCGAATGGCACGGACGCAGCCGCACTTTGATTTGCCGGGTCGTCACGAAACTTGGAAACAAGCCGAACTCTCTCATTGGCGACTTTGTCGATTATCTGCTTGCCCGCCATCAAAGCCGCATTCTGTCAATCCACATCATGCGGCGGTGAAATCGACGCATGCTTTTTTCCCTGATACCCTGATGAGCGAGGTGGGACTCGATTCTCCGATTTAGGTGAAGGCGATCAAAACATGAAGGATCGACATCAAGACGAGCGCATTCCCAACCGCAGAGTTTTTCTCAGGAGCGGAATTATTTTCAGCGGCGCAGCGTTGGCCGGAGCGGTACTGCTGCGTGGCGCGGAGAACGAGAAGCAAAGTGAGGAAAAGGAAATCGAGGTTGGTCCACCGGAAGATTTGATGCGCGAGCACGGCGTGTTGAAGCGCGTGCTGCTGATTTACAGCGAAGCATTACGCCGGCTTGACGCGAAGCAGGATTTTCCGCCGGATGCTTTGGCCGATGCTGCGGGAATTATTCGCAGCTTCGTTGAAGACTATCACGAGAAGCTCGAGGAAGATTTTCTTTTCCCGCGCTTTGAGAAGGCCAATCAACTCGTCGATCTCGTGAAAGTGCTTCGCACTCAGCACCAGGCCGGACGGCGCGTTACGGACATCACCCTGCGGTTCGCGAATTTGCAATCATTGAAGAACGACTCCGAACGAGCGCAACTCATCGCGTCCATGCAGCAGTTTATCCGCATGTACAACCCGCATGAAGCGCGCGAGGACACGGTCCTTTTCCCCGCATTTCGCGAGATCGTGTCGCCGCATGAATTCGATTCTCTGGGCGAAGACTTCGAGAAGAAGGAAGACGAACTGTTCGGCGAGGACGGATTCGAAAAGGTCGTGGATAGAGTGGCGGGGATCGAGAAGCGGCTGGGCATTTACGATCTTACGCAGTTCACCCCGAAGTGACGGAAAATAAATCCGGAGCCTACGGGGCTCGAACCCGCAACCTCCGCCGTGACAGGGCGGCGCTCTAACCAATTGAGCTAAGGCTCCTCGCGAAAGACAGAGCTTAAAAGCGCCTGTCCTCAGCCGCAACTGTTGGCTCCTTTCTTACTCTTGTTCTTTTGCTTCGGCCAAAATTACGAGTGAGAGTAGGAGCAAGAAGAGATTTTTTCGCAACACCGGATCCACTTCACGGTTGAACATTTTGTATAATGGTGGCGTCGAAGATTGCGAATGCGCCTGATAAAGCTATAATGCTACTCGGTTCGGCGGATTGACCCAAACCATAATGAGCGACGAGCGCAGCGAGGGACTTGAGGACGGGGAAGGGAACTCGACTCCGGACAATCTCTTTGATTCATTCGACAGGGTGATTGCGTCGTTGCCTCCGGGCGGTCCGGTTCGGCGCGACTTGTTGGAATTGCGGCCGCAGATTTTCGATCAGCAGGAAACGATGGTCGAAGCGCGCCGGATGATCGAAAAGCTCGAAGAAGTCATCAAAAAAGTCACTTCGCCCGCGAACCGAATCGGCACGTTTCTTGGCGCCACCTCGAAGGATACGGCGCATATCGTGGTGGGAGGCGCGGATTACTACTGCAACATCGATCCGCGCATTTCGCTTGCGAAATTAAAAAAGGGGACGCGCGTGCTTGTCAATGAAGCTTTCGTTATTGTCGGTGATCTCGGATTTGAGACGGCCGGTCCGGTAACAAAAATTACCGAAGTAATCGGCAAGGACCGGTTGCGGGTCGGCTCGGAGCACGGGTTGCAATCGATGGTCCTACAGCGTTCGGCCGATCTGGCTCACTCCACCTTAAAGTCAGGGGACGAAGTCCGTGTTGACTCAAATTACCGGATGGCGCTGGAGATGCTCTCCAGCACAAAATCCCACGAGCATTATCTCGACACTGTGCCAGAGCTGCCGTGGGAAAAGGTCGGCGGACAGGAAGCGGCGCTCCAGGCGATCAAAGATGCCATCGAGCTGCCGCTCTTGCATGCCGATCTTTTCCAAAAATTTCAGCACGCCACGCCGAAAGGATTTCTGCTTTACGGTCCGCCGGGTTGCGGGAAGACGCTCATTGGCAAAGCGACCGCCTACAATTTGACCAAGCAGCTTCGGGAAAAGGCCGGTACTGAGATGAGCGAATATTTCATGCACGTCAAAGGTCCCGAGATTCTGAACATGTGGGTGGGCGAATCGGAACGGATGGTGCGCGAAATTTTTGCCACAGCTCGCGAGAAACGGAGCGAAGGTTTTATGCCGTTTCTTTTCATCGACGAGGCCGAATCGATCCTCGGCACCCGGCGCGCATCGCGTCACTCAAATATTCTTTCGACGCTTGTGCCGATGTTCTGCTCCGAGATGGATGGAATCGATTCGCTAAACGACGTGGTAATTATCCTCGCTTCCAATCGCGCCGATCTGATTGACCCGGCAATTCTGCGTCCGGGCCGGATCGATCGAAAAATCAAGGTCAATCGGCCAGATAACCAGGGTGCGCGCGAAATCTACCGTATTTATCTTACGGATGGCCTTCCTTACGACGGGGTGCTCGCCAAGGAAGCCGATGGATTGGGAGCGTCCATCGAACGTCTGATCGAACGTTTTGTGGACTGGCAATTTACGCGCCGCGACGAAAACAAATTTTTGGAGGTAACGCTCCGCAGCGGGCGCAAGGAAACGCTTTACCGCAGCGATCTCATCAGTGGCGCGATCATTGCCTCGATCGTTGAGCGGGCGAAGGCGATGGCGATTAAAAGGGCCATCGCCACTCAACAGGAGGAAGGAATTCGGGAAACGGATTTGCAACTCGCTTTCAACGCCGAGTACATAGAGAACGATATTTTCCCGACGACGGACATCACCGAAGACTGGCTCAAGCTAATCGATTACGATCCGGAAAACGTAGTGAAAATTTCGCCCGTTCGTCCATTGGCTGATTCGCGATCGCGCACACCTTCGGCGGTGATTTGATCCAGTTTGGTGACGAGCCACAGATGAACACAAATCATCTTAGCGCGGCTTATGTCGCAGCCACAACTGGGCTGGAGACGGAGTACGGCATCACTCTAAGCGGTGCGGAAACCGTGGATGTTGTGGCCGAATCGATCGAGCTGGTGCGGCGTTACACCGATCACGGCGCGCTGATGAAATGGGATTATGACCTGGAAGATCCGCATCTTGACGCGCGCGGGTTTCGTGCACGCGAGTTACTTCAGGACACCGACGAATCGGCTTACTACGAGATCGATAAACGCCGCCCCCTCAGCTTCGAGGAAATAAAAAGCGACCTTGTGCTTTCAAATGGTGCCCGCTTTTACAACGATCACGCGCACCCGGAATATTCCACGCCAGAGTGCACAACTTTTTACCAGATCGTTGCACAGGACAAAGCGGGCGAGCGTATCCTCGCCGAGTGCGCGCGGCGCCGAAATCAGAAGTTGCCGCCCGGCTACGAAGTTCGGCTTTACAAGAACAATACCGACTTTGCCGGGCATAGTTACGGTTGTCACGACAACTACCTGATGAGTCGCGATATCGCATGGGACCGAATCGTCGCTGGCATCCTGCCGTTTCTCGTCACCCGCCAGATTTTCGCGGGCGCCGGAAAGATGGGCATCGAAGCGGAGAGCGGCCAAAGCGATCCCGGGATTTATCAAATCTCGCAGCGCGCCGATTTTTTCAGCGTAGTGGTGAGCATCGACACGATGAATCGGCGCCCGCTCATCAACACGCGTGACGAGCCGCATGTGGACGCGAGTCGTTATCGCCGGTTTCACGTTATTCTTGGCGATTCGAACATGAGCGAATGGGCCACGGCGATGAAAATTGGGACCACGGCACTGGTTCTCGATTTGATTGAGCGCGGAGAAGCGCCCCAGCTCGAGATTGCGCAACCGGTTGATGCCAACAGATCAATCAGCCGCGATCAAACTTACGATTGGATCATCGAACTGAAAGATGGCCGCAAAATCTCTGCGATCGATGTGCAACGCGTTTATCTGCGCGCCGCCAGCAAATTGCACAACGGCATGAGCGAAGAGCAACAATGGATATTGCGCGAATGGGAAAATGTCCTCAACGATCTCGAGCGCGAGGTAATGTCAACGCGAGACCGTGTCGATTGGGCAGCCAAAAAGTTCTTGTTGGACGCATTACAGGAAGAGGAAAAACTTTCCTGGAACGATCCCTGGCTGCAATCCATCGATCTGGAATATCACAATCTCGATCTCGACCGCGGATTATACTACGAGCTGCTGCGCAAAGGTTTGATGTGCCGCGTCACGAACGAGGATGAGATCAAGACCGCGATCTTCAACCCGCCCGAGACCACGCGCGCGTTTTTCCGTGGCCGCGCCGTCGCGCGTTTCAACGATGAGATTTCCTCCATCCAGTGGGACGAAATCGTTTTTGCAAATCCCGCCGCCGCGGGACACTCATGTCGCGTCGCGCTGCCAGAAGCAGCAACGAACGCGCGCCTGGACGCACTCAATCACGCTGCACGCAACGGGAAAGATTTCTCGGAATTCATGAGCGCAATCGCGCAGATCGATTGATTTGAGCGAACTCAATCGAAAATTGAAAATCTGCAATCGAAAATAAGATCACTCCCACTCGATCGTGCTCGGTGGTTTGCTCGAGATGTCGTAACAGACGCGGTTGACGCCTTTGACTTCGTTGCTGATGCGAGTGGAAATGCGCGCCAGTAATTCGTACGGAAGCCGAACCCAATCCGCGGTCATGCCGTCCTGGCTTTCGACGATTCGAAGCACGACCGTGTTTTCGTAAGTGCGTTGGTCCCCCATGACGCCGACCGATTGTACCGGTAGCAAAACAGCGAATGATTGCCACACTTTGTAATACCAATCGGCAGCTTCCATTTCACTTTGCACGATCGTGTCCGCTTCGCGCAACATGGATAATCGCTCGCGCGTAACTTCACCAAGAATGCGAACGGCCAGACCTGGCCCGGGGAATGGCTGGCGATATACGATCTCCTTCGGCAAGCCGAGCTGCAATCCTGCCTGGCGCACTTCATCTTTGAACAATTGGCGCACTGGCTCGACGAGTTCGAAGTGCATTTTCTCTGGCAACCCGCCCACATTGTGATGGCTCTTGATCACCTGCGCGGGATTGCCTCCGATTGATACGCTCTCGATCACGTCAGGGTAAAGCGTGCCCTGCGCGAGGAACCTATAACCGCTGTGCTTGCGGTCGCCGTCTCTTTGGTCTTCCTCGAGCAATTCCTCCGTCGCCTTCTGAAATACTTTGATGAATTCGTTGCCGATCAGTTTTCGCTTCCTTTCAGGATCGGTCACCCCATTGAGCAGCGCGAGAAAGCGCTCACTCGCGTCCACGTATTTCAAACGCACATGGAAATTCTCGCCGAAAACGCGTTGTACGATTTCTTCCTCGCGCGCGCGAAGCAGTCCATTGTTTACAAAAATGCAGGTGAGCTGGTCGCCGATTGCCTTGTGCAGCAGCGCAGCCGTCACTGAAGAGTCAACGCCGCCGCTCAAACCGAGCACCACCTTTTGATCGCCAACCTGTTTCCTGACTCGGGCGCAAGCCTCTTCGATAAAGGAGCCCATCGTCCAGTCCATTGCGCAGTGGCAGATGTGAAAGAGAAAATTCTGCAGAATTTCCCTGCCGCGCGGTGTGTGAGCGACCTCCGGGTGAAATTGCAATCCGTAAAGTTTGCGCTGCCGATCCTCCACAGCGGCGAAGTCGCAACCTTCAGTGGTCCCGACGGCGCGGAAGCCTTCCGGCAACGCCGTCACTTCGTCGCCATGGCTGTTCCAAACGTCGAGCTGGTTGCCTAATCCATCGAAGAGTTGCGATCCATTCTTGATGTGCAACATGCCGGCGCCGTACTCGCGTCGTCCGGTGAACACGACCCGGCCGCCAAGGTGATGCGCCATCAGCATCAGTCCGTAACAAATTCCCAATACGGGAATGCCAAGCGAAAAAATCTCTGGGTCCATTTGTGGAATGCCTTTGTCGTAAACGCTCGCGGGCCCGCCGGAAAGGATGATCCCCTTAGGTTTTGCTGCGGCGATTTCAGCAGCAGGCGTGTCGAAGCGAACAATTTCCGAATAAACCTGACACTCACGGATTCGCCGCGCTATGACCTGCGTGTACTGCGAGCCGAAATCGAGGATGAGAATTTTTGAGTGCGTTGAACTGGCGATCATCTTCAAGCGCTATGGGTGAGTTTGCGGGACGCTATGCTCTGCGGCCGGATCGCCGGGAGATCGCTCCAACGGGCCAAGCGTTCCCTGACCAGTCACGCCGCGCTCGAACTGCCCTTGCACTTCTTGCGTGCTGCGTTCTTCAAGTGGGTCGGCACAACCGCCCGCAGCCAGGCATGCGATCACGAGCAGGATCGGCATGCGTTTCATCTACGTATTTTATGAAGCGGCTGTTTCATTGCAAGAAGGTTGCGGCCTTTCGAGGTTGAAGCGGTAGATTCTCGTTGCCGGTTTAACGCTTCAACGCTTTAACGCTTTAACGGCTGTGATTGATCCGGAACTTTTGCTTCAGGGCTATCGGCTTGGTGTCTTCCCCATGGCGATGGAGGACGATTCGATCGAATGGTTTTCGCCCGATCCGCGCGCGATCCTGCCACTGGAAGATTTTCACGCCCCGCATGCGTTGCGACGTCTCCTGCGCAAGAGAGTATTTGAAACCAAAATCGACAACGCGTTTTCCGAAGTGATCGCTGCGTGCGCGAAACGGGAAGATACCTGGATCAATCGCGAGATTATTGAGAGCTACACGCGATTGCACGAGCTGGGCCACGCGCATTCGGTGGAAGCCTGGAAGCAAGGCAGGCTTGCCGGCGGCCTGTACGGCGTCGCGGTAGGCGGCGCGTTCTGTGGCGAATCGATGTTTCATCGCGTGACTGATGCCTCCAAGATTGCGCTGGTGGCGCTGGTGGAGCATTTGCGCGCTCGCAAATTCGTGTTGCTCGATACGCAATGGCTCACCCCACACCTGCAACAATTTGGCGGCGTTGAAATTTCGCGGCACCATTACCTGCAGTTTCTGCGGACAGCGGTCGAACTGCCACGAAAGTTTCTCTGAAGCGGTTTCACAGGATGTTGTAGCCACCGGCCTGTGGCCGGTCCTCCATCTCAGCTGCCTTTTGACACTTGGAAAACGGCCCACAGGGCCGCCAACAATTGATAGTGCGGGAATCTGACCGATATTAGAACATCAAATGGTTGGTTGGATTTTAAAGAAGATTTTAGGCTCGAAAAATCAGCGCGAGCTTAGGCGGCTTGCCCCGATTGTTCGCCGGGTCAACGAGCTGGATGAGCAGTTCAAGAGCTTGTCGGATGACGAGTTGCGGGCAAAGACCGCGGATTGGAAGGAAGAGTTTTCTAAAATTCCGGAGCTGGAAGATCAATGGAAAAAGCTGAATGAGATCTTGCCTGAAGCGTTTGCGGTAGTGAAGAATGCAGCGCGGCGGCTGAAAGAGCGGCAACACAGTTTCACCGTGTGCGATCAGCCGATGGTCTGGGACATGGTGCACTTCGATGTGCAGCTGCTCGGCGGAGTCGTTTTGCACCGGGGCCGGATCGCGGAAATGGCGACTGGCGAAGGCAAAACTTTGGTCGCGACGCTGCCGCTTTACTTAAATGCTCTCACCGGGCGCGGCGCGCACCTGGTGACGGTGAACGATTATCTGGCGCGACGCGATGCGGAATGGATGGGGCAACTGTACGATTTCCTCGGGCTTACCGTTGGCTGCATTGAGCACGATCAAGAGCCCGATGTTCGTCGCGAACAATACGCGATGGACATCACCTACGGGACGAACAGCGAGTTCGGTTTCGATTATCTGCGCGACAACGGCATGGCAACCACACGCGAACAGCAAGTGCAACGCGGCTATCATTACGCCATCGTCGATGAGGTTGATTCCATTCTGATCGATGAAGCGCGGACGCCGCTCATCATCAGTGGGCCGGCGACTATTTCCACGCACCAATACGACAAATGGAAACCGCTCATCGAGCAGTTGGTGCGGAAGCAAAACATGCTTTGCAACCGAGTGGCCAGCGAAGCCATCGAAAAATTTGAGCAAGGCGATGTGGAGACCGGCGGGCGTCTCATGTTCAAGGTGAAGCTCGGTCAGCCGCGCAATAAACAGCTTTTGCGAATGATGGAAGACCCGGACAAGCGCCGCGCCATCGATAAAGCCGAGCTTTCCTTTTACCAGGACACACGCAAGGAAGAGCTCTTCGCGCTCAAGGAAGAACTTTTCTTCACCATCGACGAAAAATCGAATGAAGCCGATCTCTCCGAGCAGGGCCGCGCCTTTCTCAATCCCGATGATCCGAACGCATTTGTGCTGCCGGATTTGATTAACGAATTCACCGAGATCGATCTCGATCCAGGTCTGTCGCAAGAAGAGAAGGACAAGAAAAAAGCGGAGCGCCAGCAACATTGCGACGCGCAGGCGGAGCGCATCCACAACATCTCACAGCTTCTGCGCGCCTACTGCCTGTTCGAGAAGGACGTCCAGTACGTCATCGAGGATAACAAGGTGGTAATTGTCGACGAGTTCACTGGCCGAAAAATGCCAGGGCGGCGATGGAGCGATGGACTACATCAAGCGGTGGAAGCGAAAGAAGGCGTCCAGATCGATCGCGAGACGCAAACTTTAGCCACGATCACCATCCAAAATTACTTCCGACTCTATCAAAAATTGTCGGGAATGACCGGCACGGCCGAGACGGAGGCCGCAGAGTTTCACGACATTTATAAACTCGACGTCAACATGATTCCGACCAATCGGCCGGTGCGGCGCACGGATTACAACGATCGCATCTACAAAACGCGACGCGAAAAATACAACGCGGTCATTAAGGAGATCAAAGAAGCCCACGCCAAGACTCAGCCTGTGCTCGTTGGCAGCGTCAGCGTGGAAGCATCCGAACTGCTCAGCCGAATGCTGAAGCGCGAGAAAATTCCGCACAACGTTTTGAACGCGAAATTTCACATGCAAGAGGCCGAGATCGTCGCGCGCGCCGGGCAACCGGGCACGGTTACCATTTCAACCAACATGGCCGGGCGCGGCACGGATATTAAGCTCGGCCCTGGCGTCATAGAAGTCGGCGGACTGATGGTGGTTGGAACCGAGCGCCATGAAGCGCGCCGGATTGATCGGCAATTACGTGGACGCTGCGCGCGCCAGGGCGATCCCGGTGCATCACGCTTCTACGTAAGTTTCGAAGATGATTTAATGCGCAATTTCGGCGCGGCGGATCGAATGACGAAAATCATGGAACGATTCGGGCTCGAGGAAGGCCAGGAGCTTGAGCATCGATGGCTCAATAAATCGGTCGAGACGGCGCAGAAACGCGTGGAGCAGCGCAATTACATGATCCGAAAACGGACGCTCGATTTCGATGACGTGATGAACATGCAGCGCGAGGTGGTTTACACGTACCGCAACGAAGTGATCGATTCCGAGGAGCCGCGCAAACTCATCTACGAAGTGATCAACGAGGCGGTGCCATCGAAACTGAAGGAATATCTCGATGTCGATGAACCGCATTACAACGGGCTCATCCATTGGGTGAATACGACTTTTCCGCTCGGCTTGACCAAAGAGAAAGCGGAATTCGAAACGCGGAGTGTCGAAGAGAACGCGCAGTTCCTGGTTGAAAAGATCAAGAACGCTTACGAGCGCAAATCAGCCTACGAAGAGTCCACGGCGGTGAACGATGGACGCGTTGCGCGAGGGTGTGTATCTCCGCGGCTACGCGCAAAAGGACCCGCTCATCGAATACAAGACCGAGGCGTACGATATGTTTGTCGAATTGATGGCAAACATTAAGAACGAAGTCTTGAACAATCTTTTCCGCAGCACCTCAAACTTGCAGGCGTTCGAGAATTTCCTGGCGACGTTGCCGCAATTTTTGCTGCGCGAACATGCGCCGACCGCGCCAACAGCCGGCGCTCCGTCGCGTGCGCGTCAGCCTCAACCAGTTGGCGCAATGGCGGGAGTAGCCGGAGATGGCGACGGCGCGGGCGAGGTGTCAATCGATCTTCCCATTCGTCGTTCAATTCCAAAAGTTGGCCGCAACGAACCGTGCCCCTGCGGCAGCGGGAAAAAATACAAGAATTGCTGCGGGCGGGTGGCGTGAATTTAGCGCGACGTCGTCTCAGCCTGTCATTCCGAGCGAAGTCGAGGAATCTCTAACTGCTTCAGAACCATCCCGCCGCCGATCGGTTGCCGACAAACGGAGCGTTCGCCCTGCAGCACCGACATTGAACGGACGGCACAGCGGAGGCGTTGGCGAAAGCGCTTCCTCAGCTCTATTCAATGCGCTCGCGATAGACGCCATACACCGCGAGCTGCCCTATCAGAAGGCCAGCAAAGATGGACAGGAAAAACATGAACATCCAAAAGCCGCTCTGGGAAGTGCCGGGTAAGCGGAATGCAGCACCGACCGCCATCGCTCCCATGACGCAGCATGTGAGGAAAAGGCATTGGAGCGGATCGTGCCACCAATCCATAGAGAACCGTCGCCAGGATGGACGACGAAGTGTCGTTTGCTTCGCGCCGTAGATTGAATACCAAACTGAACCGAGTGAGAGCAAAATTGCCGTTATGAGCGCCACAGCGCAAAACACAACGTCAGGATTTGCGTTGCTCAGTCGCTCCGGCTCCATTTCAGCATAGCCGGTCCACATAGCAAGTCCGAGCAATCCGACATTCAGAGCGGCCCACACGCGCCACATAGAGCTAACGAAAGTTAGAACTAATTAGTGTGTCTTTAGAGGCGCACTTTTTAGGCTCGGCCTTCAAGATCGTAAGTCGTGACCTCGAGTATGTGACCGTCGGGATCGCGGAAATAAATGGAGTGCGAGA
>QHOV01000155.1 GCA_003218885.1 Verrucomicrobiota bacterium
ACATAAACTTCTCCGTGCTGGAAAGGGTTCATCGTCCCGGGATCAACATTCAGATACGGATCAAATTTTTGGAGAACGACCCGCAGACGACGCGCTTCGAGCAGCGTGCCAAGCGACGCGGCAGTCAAGCCTTTGCCTAGCGAACTGACGACGCCACCCGTGACGAAAATGTACTTCATCGTGGCCGCGTCCTCCCTTTTGCACGAGCGAGCTTCCGCTCCAGCGCTTCCGCGTCGGCCGGCGTATCCACGCCGGGGGAACCATGTTTAGTAAGGAGCACATGAACATTTACACCATTTTCCAAAGCGCGCAATTGCTCCAGCGACTCAGCGCGTTCCAGTGGACCCGGCTTCCATTTCACGAACTGCAAGAGCGCGTCCCGCCGGAACCCGTAGATACCCTGATGACGAAGATATTTTATCTTCGAAGGATTGCGGGGGTAGGGGATCGCAGCCCGGGAAAAATAAAGTGCGCGCCCGCGTGCATCGACAACCACTTTGACCTGGTGTGGCGAGGATGCTTCCGCCACATTCTTAAAGCGATGTGCGGCGGTAGTGACGTCGATCTTGCGTCCGGCCCGGAGCTTTTCGACGAGTCTGTCGATTAGATATGGGTCGATCAATGGTTCATCGCCCTGGATGTTTATGACGAACGCAAACTGTTTCGCGTTGCGCGCCACTTCGGCCACCCGATCGGTCCCGCTTTGGTGTCTCGCCGAAGTTAATGCGACTTCCGCGCCCCAATCGAAAGCGGCCCTTGCAATGCGCATATCGTCCGTTGCAACGATGAGCGCATCCAAGTTTTTTGCGCGCCGGCAACATTCCCAGACATGGCGTAGAAGTGGCTTACCAGCAATGAGATGCAGCGATTTTCCCGGAAACCGAGTAGAACTCCAACGCGCCGGAATAATGCCAACGGCTTTATTCATGCGTTGTAGTATGGGATCCCATCCGGCGCTGATAGAGCGCGGCGACAACTGTAGCGGCGGTATGTGACCGCCGAGGCGAACGGGTAATCATCACTTTGCGGCCAGAATTATTTCTGTAGCTGCGAGTAGATCTTCGGCAATCCAGTCTGCGATGCTGTCGGTCGTATCGCTCTGAGGCCCGGTCTTAACACGAATTGTGCGCACACCCGCATTGTGCCCGCATTCGATGTCGATCTCCTTGTCGCCGATTAGAAACGACCCGAAAAGATCGATTTGGTGTTCGCACGTCGCTTCCACGATCATTCCCGGCGCAGGCTTGCGACAACTGGAATGCTGCCCGGGAACGTCGGGGCAGAAATAAGTCGCATCGATTAAGCCATCACCCAGTTGACGCAACACCTCTCCTTCAACCGCACGATATTGTTCGACAGTGAACAAACCGCGGCCGATGCCGCTTTGGTTTGTAATGATGAAGAGTTTGAATCCGTTCGATTTCAAACGCCGTAACGCTTCAGGCACGCCGGGAAAAACCTTCACGTCTTTTGGCTCGGAACAATAATCGCGGTCCTCCATGATGGTGCCGTCGCGATCGACAAAGACGGCGGTCGACAGTGTATCATTCATTTTCGCTGTCCTGTCGGAAACTGGCGATAAGCTCATCGCGTGTCACGGTCGCTGTTCCAAGCTTGCTGACCACAACAGCGCTTCCGTGATTGGCGATTTCCGCCGCTTCAATCGGAGTCGCTCCGCAGACGAGTCCAAGGGTAAAGAGCGCAATGGCAGTGTCGCCGGCGCCGGAGACGTCGAAAACCTGCCGTGCCTTGGTTGGGATGTAATGCGGCGCTTCGTTCTGCTGGAAAAGCATCATCCCGTGTTCGCCGAGGGTGACGAGGACATATTTTGTTTCCCATTTCTTAAGCAGCGCTTTACCGGCGCGCGTCAGATCGGCATCTTCCGCCGGGGCCTCGTCTGGTTCTCGCCAACGAACGCCTGCGGCGAGGAACGCTTCGGCGCGATTTGGTTTGACCACTGTGACACGGCGCCAATCAACAGAATGTCGCGGGTTGGGATCAGCCGCGACAATTTTACCGGCCGCCCGTGCTTCCTGCGCAATTTGGCAAACCAGCTCAGTCGTTACAAAGCCCTTGCCATAATCTTCGAAGATAATTGCATCGGTTTTCTGGATAGCGTTGCGGACCGCGGCGACTACTTTCGCGATCTGCTCGGGCGATGGGGTGACAATTTTTTCGCGATCGACACGAACTACTTGTTGGTGGAGTGCGATAATGCGGGTTTTGACAATCGTACTCAAGGTTTCATCCTCGATGGCATTGGATGTATCAATGTTCTGCGCAGTTAATAACTCCCGGAGTTGCTGGCCGCTGCGATCTTTACCGAGCATTCCGATGACGGCGATGCCCTGGACGAACTCACGCAGATTACGGGCAACGTTGGCCGCTCCCCCGGGGTAAAACGATTCTCCCGTTACTTCGACCACAGGCACAGGCGCTTCCGGCGAGATGCGGCCGACTTTTCCCCAGACAAATTCGTCCAGCATCAGATCACCGATTACCGTGATCCGCTTGGAAGGCGCGCGATCGAGAATCTGCTGGAGCCGGTTCAAATCCATCGGGAATGAAGGTGGCGATGCCGCCGGGGCAGCAATGTAGTTCGATTAAAGTGAGTCAAAATGTTTTGTGCAGCGATTTGTGTACGGCAGCGGTTCCGGTTAAGGTTCGCTCCATTAAATCCCGAATACGAAGCCGAAATCAACAGTCGAAGCTGCCAATGATTCCGTTTATCAGACATCTGAAGTTGAGCGTAGGTGCACTCTGTGGCCTTGCACTGTGCGTAAATGGCGCCCAGGTGCCACAACACATCAATATTAAACAATTGTCCACGACTGTGGAAGACGTTGTCGTGCCGCTGCCAAACGAAATTTTTGGCGCGCTGAACAAACTGGGCGCGGTCAACTGGAAGGAACACGTTCGCAGCGATAAGGGACCGAATTTCACCGAGCGACCGCGTATCGCCCTTCTGCTCGGCACGGTGATTGCCGATGGTTTTATCGCTGTGCAAGCGGAAGACGCAGCGGCTGTAAAAGACATTGGCCAGCGGGTCATGACACTGGCGAAGGGGATCGGAGTTGGAAATTCGATAACGCCACATGCGAAGGCGATCGTCGACGCGGCAGACAAGCGTAAGTGGGAAAACGTGCGCCAGGAACTGGATCGCACTCAGAACAGCGTGCAACAGGCGATGAACGAGGTGCACGATGAAAAATTGTCGCAGCTTGTCAGCCTGGGCGGATGGCTGCGTGGCACGGAAGTGTTGACGTCGGTGGTGAAGGAGCATTTTTCCGCCGATGGCGCCGAGCTGCTGCACCAGCCCGACTTGCTCTCCTATTTTCAGACAAGGCTCCAGGCAATGCCGGAGTTTAACCTTCCAATTATCCGCCAAATTCACGACGCGCTGGTCGAGGTGAAACCGTTGATTGACGTTGGTGACCGGCGCATTCCTGCCGAATCCGTAAAGAAGGTCAATGAAATCACGACGCGGCTCGGCCATGGCATCGTGACGAGAGATTAAGAAATTTCCATGAACTTGTTCGCGAAAGTTCTGTTCCGCACTAGCTCTCTTCTGCTGGCCCTCATGGCAGTGCAGCCCGCAATCTTCGCGTCTGTGGATGACGCGCAGTCATTTGCGCTCCAAGCTGCAGAACCTTACGTGAAGCAAGGATTTCAGGTGCGTGAGGATTACTGGGGAGGCGATCTTGGTTCTGGAGAAAAAAAAGCAGTGCGGCAGCAATTATTTAAAGGAAACGAATATTGGTTTTGGTTGGGAACGGAAGTTGATCGGGCAAAGGTTTCCGTTCATGTTTATGATTCGGACGGAAAACTGGCGGAAGAATCAGACGGATGGGAGAAAGGCCACTTCGCGGCTGCACACGTGATTCCCAAAGCTACCGGCAGCTACTTCATCATAGTCAGTGTTGAGGAATCGCCAGAGGAACGGACGCACTGGGCGCTGGTGTATGGCTTCCGGTAAAGGAAGTAGATGTCGATCTGGGGCCTTCGGCATAAGTTAAAGTCGCGCTAGGGAAGCGCGTTCCACCTTGATGACTGAAACGCGGACTTTGCAATTTGAGAGCCCACGCGCTTTGCAGTCGCTCTACGCCAATGACATTAAACTTTTGAAAACCCTCGAGGACTCCTTGGGCGTGAAAGTGACCACGCGCGAGGGCTGGGTGAAATTGGAGGGCGACCCGGGGCGTGTCGATAAAGCGCAGCAGGTGTTCGAACAACTTGAGAAAGCGCGCCAGCAAGGCGTGGACATTCAAAGACACGAATTTAATTATGCCCTTAAGGCCGTGGCCGAAGAACACGATGCAAGCCTCGGCGACATTGTTTCGACAAAAATCACAACGTCGTTGCGCAAGCCGCCGATTGTGTCGCGCAGCGCAAATCAGCGCGCCTACGTTGAGGCAATTCAAAAGCACGACGTTGTTTTTGGGATCGGACCAGCCGGCACGGGCAAGACTTATCTTGCCGTCGCAATGGCGGTGGCGGCGCTGAAAAAGGAGCAAGTGGCGCGCATCATCCTAACAAGACCCGCAGTCGAAGCCGGCGAAGCGCTGGGATTTCTCCCGGGCGACCTGGAACAAAAGATTACGCCGTATCTGCGTCCGCTTTATGATGCATTGCGTGAGATGCTCGAGCCGGAGGAAATGGAGCGGGCGATCGCACGGCAGACAATTGAGGTGGCTCCGCTGGCGTATATGCGCGGACGCACGTTGAGCAACGCTTTTGTCATCCTCGATGAAGCGCAAAACACTACGACCGAGCAGATGTTCATGTTGCTGACGCGAATCGGTTTGAATTCCAAATGTGTGGTGACCGGCGACGTCACACAGATCGATTTACCAGCGAACAAGCGCTCCGGCGTCGTCGAGGCATTGCAGGCGTTGAAAACAGTGCCGGGAATTGTGACTGTATATTTTACTGAGCGCGACGTTGTGCGGCATGAACTGGTGCGCGCTATCATCGGCGCCTACCAGCAGCACCGCTCGCCTGCGCCGGCGTCGCGCAAATAAAGAAAAGTATGTTCGATTTTCTGAAACGCGGGCGACTCATCAAACGCGGCCTAGCCTCACGGAAAACTCGGCGTCGCCGGGCGCACAGCGAACTGATGCGCAACTTAGAAAACTCGCCTTACATCAAGGTGCTGATCTTTGCGATGTTTGCCGGTGGTCTCGCATTTCTCGTGTTTAGTGGCAAACAACCGGAACCGACGAAGAATTTTGTTATTGCCCTGCTGGTCCTGGCCACTGCGATCACCCAGCTTTGGATCAACCAGCCAAAAAGTTTTTCGCAAAACTCGCGAATCCTTCTTGTCTTTGCCGTTATTCTTGTGCAATTGGCGGTCACCAAACTGTTGCTGGTTATTTGCAACAGCGGCAATTATCCCTTCTTGAAGCCGGAAATGGCCGGCTTGGTCACACCGTACGCGTTTGCGCCGCTCGTGTTAAGCGTGTTACTCGGCCGGCAGCACGGCCTCTATGCCGCGTTTTTCGCGAGCCTATGGGGTAGTATGTTGTTTGGTCCAATTGATGCACCTCTTTTAATAACCAGTCTGATCAGCGGATTCACCGCAGTCTCTCTTACCTTACAGGTGCGACGGCGCAGCAAGTTGATCCGCGCTGGTTTCTATGTCGGGCTCGCCATCTGGATGTTGTCGCTGACGTTTGGGTTGATCGGGCCGATCAATTGGTTTTACCCAACGGCCAATGACTGGGGCATGCTTGGATTACAAAGCGCTCTGGCCATCGGTAATGGCATCGTCACTGCGACAATCGTCGGCGGCGCGCTGCCGATGCTCGAGAATCTGTTCGGAATCACAACGGATATCTCCTGGCTGGAAGCGTCGGATCTTAATCATCCGTTGCTGCGCCGCATGACCATCGAAGCGCCGGGCACGTATCATCATAGCTTGGTCGTAGCCAATCTTGCCGAAGCCGCGGCGGAAGCGATCGGCGCAAACGCGACGCTTTGCCGCGTCTGCGCTTATTTTCACGATGTCGGCAAACTGGTGAAACCTGAATACTTCACCGAGAACATGAGCTTCGAACGCAATCCGCACGATGACCTCGCACCGACGATGAGCGCGTTGATCATCATCGCGCATGTAAAGGAAGGCGTGGATCTCGCGCTAAAGTACCGGCTAAACCAACGCATCATCGATATTATCCAGGAGCATCACGGCACATCGCTGGTCCGCTATTTTTATCAACGTGCGCTTCAGCAGCACGAAGACGCGCGCGCCGGCGGCAAAATCATGAAGCTGCGCGAGGACGACATCCCAGAAGTGAAGGAAGAAAGTTTTCGCTACAGCGGACCGAAACCTCAGACGAAAGAAAGCGCCGTTGTCAGTTTGGCCGACACCGTTGAGAGCGCCTCCCGAAGTCTGGAGAAACCAACGCCACAGAAAATTGAAACACTCGTGAACGAGCTGATTGAGGAACGCATTAGCGACCGGCAGTTGGACGACTGCGATCTGACACTCGGCGAACTAAAAGTCATCGCCGACCGTTTCCGATTCACGCTCTTGTCGATGCTCCATAGCCGAATCGCTTATCCAAAGGGCGGACAAAAACCCGCGGCGCCGCGCGACGAAACTTTGCGGCCGGACGTGATGGCCGCCACCCGCAAGCCCGAAACCGCGCCACCGGTCTCGGCCGCGTAGAGCTGACAAGGGTTGGGGGGACCGCCGTTTAGCGCGCTGGAAGATCTGCGTAGCGCACGCGTCTGACGCGTCTGGCGCGAACAGCTTATATTTCCGGCGGGCGACCGCGGGGCTCGCGGTCTTTGGACGTGGCCGTGCTCGGAATGGTGACGAACGGGCCGCCTTCCATCGGCGTGACCTTGGTGAAGGCGACGTCGGGCATTTCGCTCGGCAATCCTTCGAGAGGAAAATCTTTTCGCAACGGAAAGAACGGGTAGCCCTCCCACATCAAGATTCGTCGCAGATCGGGATGCCCGTTGAGCCTGATTCCCATCATGTCGTAGATCTCGCGCTCGTGCCAGTTCGCTGTCGGCCAAATGTCGAAAACAGTATCGACCGCTCCGGTTTCTTCCGAGACTTTTAGCTTTAGGCGCAAATGAACGCCATGCAGCATCGAGTAAAGATGATAGACGAGTTCGAAACGTGGCTCTTCGCTCAAATTGTCGATGCTCGTGATGTCGAGCAAATAATCGAATGAAAACTCGTCGCGGCAGAACTTCGCGATCTCACGAAGATCGCTCGCCGCAATCGTGTAAGTAGTTTCTCCTCGAAATTCAGTCTTCGCCTGAATTTTCTCGCCGAACGCTTTGCCTAAGGAGTCGACCAGTTCGTCGCGGCTCATGCGCTATGTTGTTGTAGGGCAGGCGCTCCGCCTGGCGACAACAAGAGAGCAGGCAAGCGAAGCGCTTGTCCTACAGATCGAATTTGCACGCCTGATTGTCATGCCACCGCGTCCTCGAGTTTTTCTGCCAGTTGAGGCTTCTGATTTCTGAACGAGCGCTCGCGGGAAATTTTCTCCTGCAATTTCATCAAGCCGGCGAGCAGGGCTTCCGGACGCGGCGGGCACCCAGAGATGTAAACATCGACGGGGATAAGCTGGTCGATTCCCTGCAGTGTAGCATAAGAGCGATACATGCCGCCGGTGGAAGCGCATGCGCCCATCGCGATTACCCATTTCGGCTCCGGCATCTGCTCGTAAATCCGTTTCACCGCCAGCGCCATTTTATAGGTCACAGTGCCGGCCACGATCATCACATCGCATTGTCGCGGCGAGAAGCGCATCACCTCAGCGCCGAACCGGGCGATGTCGAAGCGCGATGCGGCCGTTGCCATTAACTCAATTGCGCAACAGGCCAGCCCCATCGGCATCGGCCAGAGCGAGTTTTTCCGCACCCAATTGAGCGCTGCATCGAAGCGCGTGAAAATCACGTTGCCTTCAATCTTCGAATCGTACGCTGTCGAGCGAGTTTCGGGCATCAGCGAACAGTAAGATCACGCTCCGCCCTCGCAAGGGAAAACGAGCCACAGATTGACACGGATGAAACACAGATTACGAAAAGAACACACTGAACCGCCCTAAAATGAATCCGTGTAAATCTGTGTTCATCTGTGGCTAATTCCGTAATCCTTTACAGCAAAACCATCACATGACGGAATTGAGCCGCACCCATCTCGACCAACTCGAGAACCAGAGCATTTTTATTTTTCGCGAGGCGTATCACGCCTTCAAGAATATCGCCATGCCGTGGTCGATGGGCAAAGATTCAAACGTTTTGATTTGGCTGGCGCGCAAGTCTTTTTTCGGCCGCGTCCCATTACCGGTGTTGCACATCGACACGACTTACGAGTTTCCAGAAATGCTCGAGTTCCGCGAATGGGCGACGAAATATCACAACCTGAATCTGATTGTTAAAATCAATACCGAAGCGCGTGCGCGCGGAATCGGGTACGAGACGCACGATCCTGTGACGGTGACGCACGAATTGAAAACAGTCGCACTCCAACAGGTGCTCGCAGAATACAAATGGGATGCGCTGATCACTGGCATCCGCCGCGACGAAGATCCCACGCGCGCGAAGGAGCGATATTTTTCACCGCGCAACGCACAGTTCGAGTGGGATTATAAGGATCAGCCGCCCGAGTTCTGGGGCCAATTCGTAACCACAACGGCAAAAGGGGAACACGTTCGCGTGCAGCCGTTGCTCGATTGGACCGAGGTAGATATCTGGCGCTACATCCAGCGGGAGAATATTCCCATCCCGAAAATGTATTTTTCTCGAGACGGGAAACGTTTTCGCTCATTAGGCTGTAGTTCCATCACGCATCCGATTGAAAGCACCGCCTCTACAATCGACGAGATCATCGCCGAACTGGAAGCAACAAAAACAACCGAGCGCGCTGGCCGTGCGCAGGACCAGTACGAGCGCAATGCCATGCAGAAGCTCAGGGCGAAGGGATTTTTATGATCGGAAAAGCCAACGTCCAACGCTTAACTTCCAACGCTCAACGTCCAACTTCAGACATTGAGCCGAAGCTCAATGTCGTTTTCGTAGGTCATGTCGATCACGGTAAGTCCACGTTGATAGGTCGCATTTTGCACAACACTGGTTCTCTTCCGGAAGGCAAGATCGAAGAAATCAAGAAGGCCTGCGCGGCCGAGGGTACGGAGTTTGAATTCGCGTTTCTGCTCGATGCGCTTCTGGAGGAACAAAAGCAAAACGTCACCATCGATACTACTGAGATTTCTTTTCGAACGGCGCGACGCCGTTACGCCATCATCGATGCGCCTGGGCACAAAGAATTTTTGAAGAACATGATCACCGGCGCATCACGAGCGGATGCAGCGATCCTCGTCATCGGCGCGGACGAAGGCGTGCGCGAACAGAGCCGCCGCCACGCTTACCTACTCAGTATGCTTGGCATCAAGCAAGTCGTTGTGGTCGTAAACAAAATGGATCTCGTCGATTACTCTGAAAAACGATTTCGCGAGATCGAGCAGGAGTATCGGAAGTTTCTTAAAGAACTCGGGTTGGACGCCCGAACGTTCATTCCAGCATCGGCCAAAGACGGCGAGAACCTCGCGAGAGCGAGTATGAAAATGAAATGGTACTGCGCTGCGAACGTTCTCGAAGCGCTCGATCTGCTGGAGCCGCAAAAGGGGGACATCGATCTGCCGTTGCGCTTTTGTGTTCAGGACGTTTATCGCTTCGACGGACGGCGTATCATCGCGGGCCGAATTGAGACGGGAACGCTCAGGGTGGGGGACGAATTGATATTTTCGCCAGCAAACAAGTCGTCGATTGTCGCAACGATCGAACGCTGGAACGGGCCGGCAAATGGTCCCGCCGTCGCTGGCGATTCGATCGGCATCACTCTTAGCGAACAGATTTTTGTCGAACGCGGCTACGTTGCATCACACCAGAACGAAACGCCAATCGAGACAAATCGTTTTCACGCTGACTTGTTCTGGATCGTGCGCGAGCCGCTGCGGGTGGGACACTTTTACGATCTGCGTTTGGCGACACAGCAGGTGAAATGTCAGATCGTTTCGATCGAGCAGGTCATGGATTCATCCACCCTTGAGATAAAGAGCAACCCGCCTTCGGTCGCCGCGGCGACCTCCGGCGTGGCAGGCGGGCGCGAACAGCTGGAGCGAAACGAGGTTGGCAGACTCACGATTCAAACCCGCGGACCGCTTGTTATCGACAACCACGATCGTATTCCGAATATGGGGCGGTTTGTCATCATCAATAACGGACAAATCTGCGGTGGTGGCACGATTTTCGGCGGTGTGTATACGGATCGAACCGTCGCAAAGAGCAAAAATATCTTCTGGATCGAGGGAAAAATTACGGCCCGCGAACGGGCATTGCGAACCGGCCATCGCGGAGCGGTTGTTTGGTTGACGGGGCTTTCCGGTGCCGGGAAGTCAACCATCGCACAGTCACTCGAACGCGACCTGTTCAATCACGGCATGGATACGTATGTGCTCGACGGCGACAACATCAGGCACGGCTTGAACTCGAATCTCGGCTTCTCGCCCGACGACCGGGTCGAGAACATTCGCCGAGTGAGCGAAGTGGCAAAACTCATGGCGGACGCTGGCACCGTGGTGATCACTGCATTCATCTCGCCCTATCGAATGGACCGCCGCCGTGCGCGCGAGATTGCACTCGAAGGCAACGCGGAGTTTATCGAAGTGTTCGTTGACGCGCCGCTGGAAGTTTGTGAAGCGCGCGATCCGAAGAATCTCTATAAAAAAGCGCGGGCCGGGGAAATTCGGGAGTTCACCGGAATCGATGCGCCCTACGAAGCGCCGGACGACCCGGAGATCGTCGTGCATACAGATAAGCAAACCGTCGATGAATCCGTCGCGACGATTCTCGAACAGTTGTTGCCGCGCTTGAGAGACTACGGCGCGGACGACTAGAGCGTTTTTAGGACATTATAGTCGCTCGGGCGCTGAAGCACAGGCATCTTGCCTGTGTCACTACGCCTCTTACAATTCGCGACGCCAAACTCAGCGATGCGCCAGCGCTTGCGGCGCTGATGTGTGGACTTGGTTACGAAACAACAACCGCCGAAATGCGTCAGCTGAAAGAATTCTTCGACGGCGGAAGACAAAGACCCTGCGTACTTTGTTTCAATCAGGAATTCGCCGAAGCGGCGGACTAAAGACCGCCGTTCCTTGGCTGGTCAGGAAATCCAGATCGTTTTCGCGTTTGTGAATTCACGGATTCCGGCGGCGCCGAGCTCGCGGCCGAAACCGGAATGTTTTACTCCGCCAAAGGGCAGACGCGGATCGGACGCGACCATGGCGTTGATGAAAACCATTCCGGCGTCCAGCTCAGACGCGAAGAGTTTCTGCTCTTCGCGGTCGTTGGTCCAGGCGCTCGAGCCGAGGCCAAACGTGGTATCGTTTGCCAGTTCGATTGCCTCGGCGGCATCGCGCACACGGAAAATGGATGCGACGGGGCCGAACACTTCCTCGCGATAGGCGGGCGATTCTTTCGGCACATCGACGAGAACAGTTGGCTCGTAGAAAAATCCGGCACCATGAATGCGGTTGCCGCCGGTCAATAATTTTGCGCCTGCGGCAATCGTTTTCTGCACCTGATCGTGCACAACCTTCAGGATTTGTTCCGTCGCGAGTGGACCAACCTCAGTCTCCGGATCCATGGGATCGCCGGTCTTTAGCGCGCGCATGCGCGCGACGAACTGCTTGAGAAACTCGTCGTAAATTTGATCCGCGATCATAAATCGCTTTGCTGCGATGCATGATTGCCCAGTGTTGATGATGCGCGCTTTGACCGCAGTGCTCAATGCCCGCTCGAAGTCTGCGCTCGGCATCACGATCAAGGCATCGCTGCCGCCGAGCTCGAGCACGCTCTTTTTGATCTCGCGCGCGGCAGTGCTCGCCACTGCGCTCCCGGCTTTTTCGCTGCCCGTCAGCGTCACCGCTTTAACGCGTGGATCGACAATTACTTTTTCCACCTGATCCGGCTCGATGAGCAGCGTTTGAAAAACACCGTCGTCGAATCCGACGCGGCAAAAGATTTCTTCAATGGCCAGCGCGCACTGCGGAACATTAGACGCGTGCTTCAGCAGTCCGACGTTGCCCGCCAATAGCGCCGGCGCGGCGAATCGAAATACCTGCCAGAAAGGAAAATTCCACGGCATGATGGCGAGCACGGGTCCGAGCGGTTGATACTGCACGTAACTTTCAGCGGCATCGGTCTGCGCCGCTTCGTCCTCTAAAAATCGTTCCCCGTTCTCTGCATAAAACCGGCAACCCCGCGCGCACTTCTCGATTTCTGCGACTGAATCGCGAAACAGTTTCCCCATCTCGAGCTTGATGATCTCAGCAAAGTTTTTCTTTTCCTGAAATAGCAACTCCGTCGCGCCGTGCATCAACTCCGAGCGCTCGGCAAACGTAGTTCGACGATATCTCCTGAATGCCTTTTCGGCGCGGCTCAGTCGTTTCTCGATTTCAGAATCGTCAAAAGGAGAAAACTCTTTCAGCTTTTCGCCCGTGGCGGGATTGATTGAGGCGATCGCCATCAGTAAATGTAGCGCAAGCTTCGCAGCTTGCGACCGAACGTCGCACGCAAGCGCGGACTCCAGCGCAACTCTAGAGTCGTAATCCTTTTGGAATCAGAACGCGATCGAGCACATCGAAAAACCATTGGACAAGCAAGGCCAGCAGAGCCGCTGGAATCGCGCCTTCCAAGATCGTGATGTGGTCGTTCAGGTTGAGGCCGCTTAAGATTGGCTCGCCTAGCCCTCCGGCGCCGATCAATGCCGCGAGTGTTGCCGTGCCAACATTAATCACCGCGCTTGTTTTGATTCCCGACAGGATCGAGCGCGACGCCATTGGAAGATAAATTTCCCACAGCCGGACGATCGGGCTCAGTCCCAACGCAATGGCGGACTCGCGGAATGATCGCGGGATATCCTGCAAACCGCTTGCCGTGTTGCGTACGATCGGCAACAACCCATAAAGGAAAAGCGCAGCAATCGCCGTGCGGACGCTGATTCCGAAAAAGGGAAGGGGGACAAGCAATGCCAGCAACGCCAGCGATGGAATGGTTTGCACGATGCTGGCGAAACCCAGAATGCCCTGACCAATCGGTCCGCCGCGACTGGCAACGATGCCGAGCGGAACGCCGAAGGCCACCGAAAGCAGCAGCGAGAATCCGGCCAATTCCAGATGGCGCAGCGTCCAGCGCGTTAATTTGTGACTGAAGGACTCGCTGTAGATCATGTTCGATTTGCCGTGCGACTCAAAATATTGGCCGGCGGCCTTTGCATAATCTTTCGTTCTCTCTGCCACCGCGTTCAGACGCGTCATGAGCGTTTCATCGATTGTTCCTTCGAGCGTTTTTAGGAGTGCAGTCCTCCTGTCATCCAGCGATAGGCGATAGAGAAAGACCGCGTCGTAGCGCGGGAAAAAATTTAGATCATCAGCGAGGACGAACAGATCGTTCTCGACGATTTTCGCATCGGTCGAATAAGCGTCTTTGACGTCTATCTCTCCGGCCGCAAGCGCGGCATAACCGAGCGCGTGATCGATACCGCGCATGTCTTGTTGACGAAGGGCGTAACGTTGGCGCAACCGCGGCCAGCCATCCTGCCGGTCCAGAAATTCATGGGTTAAGCCCAGTTTCAAGTCGGGGTGCTTTTTGAGATCGCTAAGGGAACGTATGCCGAGCCTTTCAGCTTCGCTTCGGCGCATGACCAGAGCCCAGGTATTGTTGAAGCCTAACGGATTCGTCATGCCGACACCGAAGGCGCGTAGTCGTTCCCGAATGGAATCGAGCGAGTGTGTGCCCGGTTCCTTCAGGATCTCTTCACTGATCGTCCCAGTGTATTCTGGATAGACTTGAATCTCTCCGGTCTTCAACGCCTGCCAGACGATAATTGTCCCACCCATGCCGGGACGGAATTCGACTTCTCCCGGAGCCTCTTGGAGTGTGCGCTGCGCGATTTCTCCAAGCACGTACGATTCCGTGAATTTTTTTGAGCCGATCACGACCGGCTGGCCAGAAGCTGAAGAAGAAGTAATCAGGAAAGCAGGAACGCAGGAAAAGAAGAGGAATCGAAACAATCTTTCCTCTTTTCCTGTTTTCCTTATTCGCTTCATACAATGGGGATTCCTCGCTGCGCGTGGATGAATTCCGATACGAAAGCGTCTGCTGGTCTTTCGCGGAGATCGGTGACCGAACCTTTTTGCACGATCCGGCCTTCATTCATGAGCACGATTTCATCGCCGAAATAAATCGCCTCCGCCAAATCGTGAGTGACGAAGAGGACCGTCTGACCTAAGCGCGTGAAAATTTCCTTGAGATCTTTTTGCAAAGACGCGCGCACTAACGGATCGAGCGCGCCAAGCGGTTCGTCGAGCAACAACAGCTCTGGCGAAAGCATTAGAGCGCGCATCAAGCTGACACGCTGCCGCTGGCCACCCGAAAGTTCGAGGGGAAATCGCAGAAGCAGGTTCTCAGAAAACCTTGTCAGCGCGCACAATTCCAGGAGCCTGCTTTGCATTTCTTCCTGGGATTTCCCAATGTGGCGCGCCATCAAGAGGACATTGGCGCGCGCGGTCAAATGCGGGAACAGGCCGCCTTCCTGGATCACGTAACCAATTCGGTGCCGAAGAACGTCGATGTTATCGGGCCTAATTACTTCACCGTTGAACTCGATTGAGCCAGAATCCGGCTCGATCAAGCGAATGATCAATCGCAGCAAAGTTGATTTCCCACAGCCGCTCGGCCCGATCAGCACGGTGGTCTTGCTGCGCTCGACCAAGAGATTCGTCGGCTGCAGCGCAACGGTGTCCGCGTAGCGTTTGCTGACGTTAACCAGTCGAAACAGTGCGCTCATTGCTCGCGAGTGGGCAGGCAATCCTGCATGCAAGTTCTAGGTCTGCAAACACGCAAGGGCGCAGACAGGATTGTCTGCGTCACGATGCTGCTACAAAATAGAAAACTCCGAACAAACGCGCATTATCAGTCCACATGCGAACAAACCGGAATCCTGCCTTGCCGGCGAGCCTCGCGAACTCTTCCGGCGCATATTTGTAGGAGAACTCGGTGATGATCTTTTCGCCTGTGCGAAAATGAAACTTTTGTTCGTCGAGATGAACAAACTGATCGATCTCGCTGATGAGATACATTTCGATTCGCCCTGCGTCTGAATTGTAAACAGCACAGTGGCGCCAGGACTCCAGGTCGAAATCGGCGCCGAGTTCGCGGTTCAGGCGCGTCAACAGGTTCAAATTGAATTGTGCAGTAACGCCGGCGCGGTCGTTGTACGCGGCTTCGAGCACAAGCGGATCCTTTTTTAAATCAGCGCCAATGAGCAGGCCGCCGTTTTCCCGGCAAACATTGGCAACGCGACGTACCGGTTGCAGGTAGTCGGCACAAACCGGCAGAATTTCCATGTTGGGAAAAATGTTCTGGAAAAGAGCAGTCGATTCACGCAGTTGCTTTTCCGAGATATCGACAGGGATATAAACAGCGGGGTCCTTGAGCGTTTCAATCAGAATACGGGTCTTGGTGCCCGCGCCGGTGCCGAGTCCGATCAGCTCGATATTGGGTCCCAGGTGCGACGCGATCTCAGCGCGATTGCGATCCAGAATGTCGATCTCGGTGCGGGTGATGTAATACTCTGGCAGCTCGCAAATCTTTTGGAACAACGCCGCGCCCCGCGCATCGTAAAAATATTTGCATGGAAGCGTACGTTGATTGCTGGAAAGACCAGTAATCGCGTCTGCCAGAAAATCAGAACCGGCGGGCGCAACCTCGGAAACAGGTGGCATAGCCGTTCGTGTTTCGGCGGTCATTATGGCATTATCGTTTGGCGCGCACCAGGCGGTCGCTGCCTTAGCGATTCATTGTGGATCGCGTGCGAGTCTGATCCCCGTAAACTGCCAGCGTTTCTCTGGTTGGAAGAAATTGCGATACGTGTGGCGAATGTGGCTGCGCGACGTGGCGCAGGAACCGCCACGCAAAACGTATTGGTTGCACATGAACTTGCCGTTGTATTCGCCGAGAGCGCCCGGCGCCGCGCGATAACCGGGATAAGGCGAGTAGGCGCTGCGCGTCCATTCCCAGACGTCGCCAAACATTTGATGAAGACGCATATCGTGTCCTGGAGTGGACAACGCCCGCGGATGAAAAGTTTCGCCTTCGACGAAATTTCCTTCCACCGGACAATCCAATGCAGCGCGATCCCATTTGACAGCGTAAAGTTCCACCAGACACCGTCGCGTTTCGTCCAATAAAGGGGCGCTTGCCAGCGTTGTTCATTCACTGTCATCCATCCGAGCGATAACCAGAATTCCGTCCGCGTGTAGCCACCGTCTTCGATGAATTCGATGTACTCGCCGTTTGTTACCGGTCGCGACGCGAGTGAAAATGCGGCAACCAAGGCTTGATGCCGCGGTCCTTCGTTATCATACGCGAATTCGTCACCGTTATGACCAATGGCGATTGTTGTCTCCTCGAAATCAACGAACTGATAGGGACGCCGCGCCCCGCTGTCCGGACGCCGCAGCGCGGCGTCCCCACCTCGAAAAACTGGATAGAGCGGGTTTTGCGCGAACACGTGCTTGATGTCTGTGATGAGCAATTCCTGATGTTGCTGTTCATGATGAATGCCCAGAACAAGGATCGGCTCGATTTTATCCAGCAGTTTTTCGTCGGCGCCGGAGAGCAGGTCGTCGATGTGCGAATCGACCGACGCGCGGTAGCGTTGCGCTCCAATCACAGTCGGGCGCGAAATTAGTCCACGCAGATCGCGCCGATGCATGTCGCCGGCCGCATTGTAGTACGAATTGAAAAGATAAGCGTATTCAGGAATTTCGGCCCGATATCCCGGAACGAACTTTTTCAGGATAAACGTCTCGAAAAACCAGGTGGTATGGGCGAGGTGCCACTTGGTCGGGCTGACGTCGGGCATTGATTGTACAACGCAGTCTTCCGGTTCAAGACCTGAGCACAGCGTGTTGGTGAAATTTCTGATTTGATGAAAGCGAGCAAGCAAAGTATCAACAGCTGCCCCGCTCGAATTCAAAAAAGATCGTTTCGCCGCTGCCGTGTCGGTAGCGGCGTCAGCTGAGGCCACGCTCAAAGAATTTCTCCTTCTTGCTCGAGTTCTTCCCGACGCGCTTCGAGCATCTGGTCGTGAGCCGCTTCTTCGACGCCGTCAATTACGCAATGCTCACCGACCGTTTCCTCTTCTTCCTCGGTACCGGGACGCGGCATGCGGTGACCTTTGGAGCTGGCGACCACGGTCCACTCTTCCGTCAAATCGGCATTATCGGGAGTCTCCTCGGGCGGCGTATTGTTTTCTTCGCCCATCAATTCCCGGCGGGCCTGCTTCCAGTCAGCCTCGGTAAATTCGTCAGGGTTGCGTTCGTCGATCATCGCAATTTCCCTCGCCCGTTTTTCGACCTCTTCCGGTGATGGCGCGCCAAGCCCGTTGCCATGCACCGAGATTTTTCCCGGATGAGGTTGTGAGTAATCATTCATAAGCAATGCTCGGAACGTGATGGTGCCCCTCTTCGCATTACACTCTGGACTACAGATTGAAGGCTTGCAATACAAGCGGTAAAAAACAGCCAGCCCGTCTCTAATGATATGAATCAAGAAAATTTGATTGAACTCGAAGACGGTGCCGTCATTGCTTTTGACGAATACGGCAACGCGAATGGCGTGCCGGTGATATTTTGCCATGGCTGGCCGAGCTCACGCACCATGGCGCGACTCACAGACGAACCGGCGCGCGATCTCGGTATTCGCATCATCTCACCTGATCGGCCGGGCATCAGTGGCTCGAGCTTGCAGCCCGATCGCAAGCTGGCCGATTGGCCGCGCCTTGTAGAACGAATCGCTGACCATCTCGGTATCCGCGACTTTCGAATACTCGCCATCTCCGGCGGCGCACCGTACGCTTACGCGACAGCTGCGGCGATGCCTAAGCGAGTGCGGGCGATCGCAATAGTTGGTGGCGCTCCTCCACTCGCGGAAATTCAGGCCACTAACGGATTGCTCCCGCTCTACCGCTGGATGCTGGCACTTTATCGACTCCGACCGCGACTCTTGCGCAGATTATTTTATCTGGCGCGGCCGATTCTGTCGTTGCGGCCGCCTGTCCGCCTTCGTCCGCTAATTTTGAAAATACTGATGCTGCGACCGTGTGATGCAGAAAGTCTGCGCGATGCAGCCGCGTTCGAAGCTATTTTTGAAAGCCAACGGCGCGCCTGGCGTGGCTCGGCTGAAGGCGTGATGGCTGACGCGCAAATTTACGCGCAGCCATGGGGGTTTGCTATGGAAGACGTACGCGTCTCGGTCCGGCTGTGGCATGGCAAGGAGGACCGCGCTTTCTCAGTTCAGCTGGCGGAAGAAGTCGCAAAGCGTTTGCCCAACTGCAAAGCGCGTTTCATTGATGACGCAGGGCATTATTCGCTGCCCATTCGCCATATGCGCGAGATCTTGAAGGATCTGCTATCTCTGTAGTAGCAGGCGTGTCGCCTGCACTTTCAAGACTCCGGATCCGGCACGGCAGCCGCTATCAGGTAAGTTTTCCCGTGCGTTAGGCGCAACCGCGCTAAGTTTAACTATGGAGCATTTCATGGGAAGCATGGTTGACGAGCAGCCGCGAAAGTCTTCAGCGCATTGGACCATCGATTCGCCATTTGATGCGCGAGTGAGCCAACTGGTTCGCGATTGGGGCACAGGAAAGTCTCCAGAACTGATCGAGGAAATGATCATTACCGCGCTGAAGATAGCGCGCGATGAAATGAGCGTAGCGGATCTCAAGCTGATCAATCGCTCCGTAAAAGAAATGCGTGACGCGGCGAAGGTTTTTGCGCCATTTCGGCATTTTCGAAAAGTGGTCGTTTTTGGGTCGGCACGCACTCCGTCCGATTCTCCCGATTACAAACTGGCGAAACATTTCGCGCGGGAAATGGTCGGGCACAATTTCATGGTGGTTACCGGTGGCGGTGACGGAATCATGGGTGCGGCGCAGCGAGGTGCAGGTCGCGCACATAGTTTCGGACTCAACATTCGTTTGCCGTCCGAGCAGCGGGCAAACGAAATCATCGAGGGCGACCCCAAGCTGATAACTCTGAATTACTTCTTCACTCGAAAACTGAACTTCGTAAAGGAGGCACACGCGTTCGCGTTGTTTCCCGGCGGCTTTGGCACACTGGACGAAACGTTCGAGGTATTGACGTTGATGCAGACCGGTAAGGCGCGTGTTATCCCGGTGGTGCTGTTAGATCGGGCAGGTGGAAATTATTGGGAGACATGGATGAAGTTCATTACCGGTCGGCTGCTCAAGTTCGGCTTCATTTCACAAGAAGATTTTTCGTTCTTCAAAATTATGCAGAACCCGCGGGAAGCCGCGGTGGAGATCATGCAGTTCTATAAAGTTTATCATTCGGCACGCTGGGTAGGGGAGCGTTTTGTTATCCGCCTCAATCGTTACTTGTCAAAAGCGGCGATTACCAATCTCAACAGGCGGTTCGCAGACATCCTGCGCCGAGGCGAAGTCGTCCAGGGTGTCGCGCTTCGTCAGGAAAAGAATGAGCTCGAAATTCGCGACTTGCCCCGACTTATTTTCACGCCTTTTCGCGACAGATTCGGACGGTTCCGTGAGTTGATCGATGCGATTAATTCCTCTCCCACGATATGAGGTCGGCCCTGCGATGGAGCGCGACGCCTGCGCGCACCGGCACAACCTAAGCAGCCGCCCCGCGTTTTTCGAGGATATAATCGTGAATCGTATTCACGGTCCGAAGCGCTTTCCCAGCTACGTCCGAACTGGGCACACCGACTCCAAATGTTTTTTCCATGCTTACCACCAGCTCCAGCGCGTCAATGGAATCCAGGCCGAGTCCATCTGGGCCGAAAAGTGGCAAATCATCGCCGATCTGCTCAGGAGTAACTTGGAGCATCAGATTTTTCACAAGCATTTCCTTGATTCGGGCGCGCAAATCGGGCTCAGACATAAACGAGCCGCGATTTTGCCGTAGAGGACAGACTAGGCCTGAAACCGGAACCCTAACGACTTTAAATCGAGGGCAGATAGTTTCTTAAACCTGATCGGCCTTGTCGCCAGGAGTAACTGCCTGATTTGGATCTGGCCGCACCTCGGTGCTTACAAGCTGGTTCTCGCTCCGCGCCACGGTCGATTGTGCCGGTTTCACATCGGATTTGGCTGTTTCCGTTTCAGGCTTTCCGGCCTTATGCAATTCGTCGCTGAATTCATCCTTTGCCTTCTGAAACTCCTTTACCGCCTGGCCCATTCCGCGGGCGAGTTCTGGCAGTTTCTTTGCTCCGAACAAAACCAGAATGATCAGCAGGATGATGATTAGGTCCGGTCCTGCCAAATTCATGAAACTGGCGATGAGGCTCATACGTCCGCTTCAACATCAAGCTGTTTCGCGAAGTTGCAAGGCAATTCAGCAACCGGCATCCCTGCAAACCACGGCGCCACTCAAGCTGCTGGGAGGTTGACACACCTGGGCTACTGTGTGAAAGAGGGATTCACATTCCCATGCGTCCTATCTGGAAAGGCAGTATCAGCTTTGGGCTGGTTTATATTCCAGTGGCGGTTTACCCGGCCACGCGTGAGGAGAAGCTGAGTTTCCGGCAGCTTCGTTCAAGCGATCTCAGCCCAATCAGATACAAGAAGGTGGCAGAAGCAGACTCAAAAGAAGTTCCCGTCGACCAAATCGTGAAGGGCTTTGAATATGAGCGCGGGCGTTATGTTGTCATGAAGGACGAGGACTTCGAGAAGGTGCGGATCGAGTCCACGCATTCGATCGATATCACTGATTTCGTGGATTTGGAACAAGTCGATCCGAAGTTTTTCTACAAACCGTATTTCCTCGAACCGCAAAAGGGTCGGGAAAAAGCCTACGCAGTTTTGCACAAGGCGCTCAGCGGGACAGGAAAGACCGGTATTGCCAAGGTCGTGATCAGTAATCGCGAGCATCTCGCCGCCGTTAAGCCCGATGGCCTGTTCCTGATTCTCGAGCTGATGCACTTCGTCAGTGAGATTCTAAGCGCCGACGTTTTGAAGAACGGTTCGATGACAGCTGTGAGCGATAAAGAGCTGAAAATGGCGCAAGCACTCATCGAGAGCATGACCGTTTCCTGGGAGCCGGAAAAATATCGAGACGAATACCGTACGGCGCTGATGGAGATCATCGAACAAAAGGCGCAGCACAAAGAGATCACCACGAAAGCGCCAGCTCCTCCGGTGCCGACCAACGTGGTTGATCTGGTTAAGGTTTTGCAAGACAGCCTCAGCCGTACGCAAGCAGTCAGGCAAAAACGCAGCGCTGCTCGACCGGGCAGCCGCCGATCTACCGGCACCCTTGTTAAACAAAGGCGACGGGCTGGCGCTCTGGCCTGATCGACGCCTGCGTGGCATTGCAAATTGTAAGGCTAGCATTATAGTCAGCACTCCCTATGGCCAAGACTGCTTGGATTAATCGCAACGAACGCAAGCGCGCGACGGTGAAAAAGTACGCCGCGTTGCGCGCAGAGTTAAAAGCGAAAAAAGATTATGCTGGGCTCGCGCAGTTGCCGCGTGACGCCAGCCCCACCCGAGTGGTTAACCGCTGCGAAGTTACCGGACGCCGACGCGCCTTTATTCGCCGGTTCAAGATGTCGCGCCTCACCTTTCGTGAACTAGCTTCGCAAGGCTTGATCCCTGGCGTAACCAAGTCGAGCTGGTAAAATTTCTCTGCCACGTTGCTGTGCGACGTTGATCCGCCGCGACGGGTTGCTTAGATGAGCATGCCGATTTGTCCCCTCGCTCTGGCGCCAATTGCCGAAGCAATCGCCCAGCATTGGGATCCGCCCGGACTTCTCCTGGGTAAACTAACCATTATCGCCGCGCTCGTTGGCCTGAACGGATTTTTTGTGGCGTGCGAGTTCGCCATTGTCAAAGTGCGCATGAGTCAGCTCGACGCGTTAGCGGACGAGGGTAACTTGCGCGCGCAGTATGCCAGACATGTGCGCAGCCATCTCGATGCTTATCTGTCGGCGACGCAGCTCGGCATTACACTGGCGAGTCTGGCGCTGGGCTGGCTAGGCGAACAATTTTTGGCGCAAATGCTCTCGCCGTTTTTTGCGCTGCTGCACATTTACTCGCATGCGTTCGTGACCTCGGTGTCGATCGCTCTGGCCTTTGTCGGTATTACATTTCTGCACATCGTCTTCGGCGAGCTCGGCCCAAAGTACACGGCGATTGCTAATCCGTTGTCTGCCACTCTGCGGTTAGTCCGGCCATTGGGCGCGTTTTACGTTGTGTTCAAACCAGCCATCTGGCTGTTGCACAAATCTTCGAATTTTCTCTTGCAAACCGTGCTGCGCCGGGGCGCAGCTTGCTCATGAATGTGCTCGACCTGCGCGACCGCGTCGTGCGCGACATCATGACGCCTCGCGGCGAAATCGTTTACCTCGATCTCGAGGATGATTTCGAAACCAATGTGAAAAAGGCCATCGAATCTCGTCACACGCGCTTTCCGCTGTGCCGTGAAAATCTCGACAACACGGTTGGCCTCGTTCACATCAAGGAACTGCTCCCCATGATGCGCGATCCGCATCCCGATCTGTTGAAGATCAAGCGTGATCTGATTCCGCTCCCCGAGATGATGCCGCTGGAAAATTTGCTGAAGTTGTTTCTGAGCAAGCACGCGCACCTCGCAATCGTGGTAGATGAATTCGGTGGCACTGTCGGGATGGTTACACTTGAAAATGTGCTGGAGGAGTTGGTCGGCGATATTCAGGACGAGTTCGATTTCGAGAAGGAAGAATTTCGCAAGATCAGCGCAAACGAGTTCAGCGTGGACGGAGCGCTCGGACTTTATGAACTGAACGATCTCGCCAAGCTTGAACTGGAGAGCGCCGACGTAAGCACCGTCGGCGGTTACGTTACCCATCTGCTTGGTCACCTGCCGAAGACGGGCGAGCAGGTCAAGATCGACAATTATCTGGTGACCGTTTCGCAAGCCGATGGTCGCCGCGTCAAACAACTTCACTTTAAGAAATTGAGCAACGTTACGGTGCACACGCCTACATCTGGAAGAGCGTAACTAGGTCTTGATCCTGCGCGCTAATTTATGAATCGATCCAGGAGCACTGTAGTGCGGGAACCGATTCGCATCTGGCGAAGATCCACAGGGGCGGTCTCGCTGCCGGAAGTGCACCGCAGCGTGGTAGTGCCGGTGACGGCCTCGTTTTGGCGGAAGCTGATCGCGTTCTCGGGTCCGGGTTTTTTGGTCGCGGTAGGTTACATGGACCCGGGAAACTGGGCCACGGATTTGGCTGGTGGCGCGCAGTTCGGCTATTCACTGCTGGCGGTGATCATAGTCTCGAACTTCATGGCGATTTTGCTCCAGCATTTGTGCATCAAACTTGGTGTCGCCACAGGACGCGATCTCGCCCAGGCGTGCCGCGATCATTATTCGACGCCTGTAGTCTGGTTCCTTTGGATCCTGTGTGAACTAGCCATCGCCGCGTGCGATCTGGCCGAGGTTGTAGGTTCGGCCATCGCACTACAATTGCTGTTTAGAATTCCGTTGATGTGGGGTTGCATCATCACGGCGTCGGACGTGATGCTCGTATTGTATCTGCAAACAAAAGGCTTTCGTTACATCGAGGCGATCGTCATAACGCTCATCGCAATCATCGGCAGCTGTTTCGCGGCCGAACTCATTTTTTCGAAGCCAAGCATGATGGGCATTTTGTCGGGGTTGGTGCCAGGCCCACATATCCTTGCGAACCAGGCAATGCTCTACGTCAGCATCGGCATACTTGGCGCGACGGTCATGCCGCATAATCTTTATTTGCACTCGTCAATCGTGCAGACGCGAAAATTTGAGCAGACCCCGATGGGTCGGCACCAGGCGATCCAGTTTGCCACGATCGATTCAACGTTCGCGCTCATGTTCGCGCTGTTCATCAACGCAGCGATTCTTATTCTGTCGGCAGCGGTTTTTCATTGGTCTGGCCATCGGGACGTCGCCGAAATTCAACATGCCTACCGGCTGCTGAGTCCGCTGCTCGGCGTCGGCGCGGCGAGCATGGTGTTTGCCGTCGCACTGCTTGCGTCCGGGCAGAACTCGACCCTCACCGGCACGCTGGCCGGTCAAATCGTGATGGAAGGTTTTCTTAATCTCCGCCTCAAGCCCTGGCTGCGTCGGTTGATTACGCGACTCATCGCCATTGTACCGGCCGTGCTCGTGATCGGTATGTTTGGCGAAGGCAAAACCACGGACTTGCTCGTGGCGAGCCAGGTCGCGCTAAGCATGCAGCTCGGCTTCGCTGTGTGGCCGTTGGTGCGATTCACCGGCGAACGCGCGAAAATGGGTGAGTTTGCTAATCGGCTTTGGCTGAAAATTCTCGGCTGGACGACAGCGGGGATTATTATTTTGCTCAATGTAAAACTGCTTTTGGACACGTTTTTGCCGGACGTCGTACTCAAATCGCTCTATGATTTCTTCCACGTTCCGGTTCCGACGCATTAAAATGTATAAGCACATCCTGATTCCGCTCGAGAACAGTGCTGCTGATGAGACCATCCTGACGCACATCAAACCTCTCGCGCGCATAACTGGCGCGAAGTTGCTTCTGGTTCACGTGGCCGATGGCTGGGTGGCGCGGAATTTCCAGCAACTCAAGCTCGCCGAGAGCCAGGAGATGAAAGACGACCGCGCGTATTTGGAAACACGAACGCGTGAGCTCACGAAAGAAGGCTTCACGTGCGATGCTGTTTTGGCGCTCGGCGAACCGTCCGACGAAATCATCAAGCTCGCCCGCGAAAGAAATATCGATCTGATCGCCATGACGACGCACGGGCATCGTTTCATCAGCGACATTCTTTACGGTGCAACCGCGGACAAAGTTCGTCACGCGGTCGATGTGCCCGTACTGCTGGTGCGCGCGAAGTAGCGCATGCATCCCGTTTGCGGTCCCGTTGCCAGCAAGCCGGAGGCTTGCTCTACTCTTGTTGCTTGAAGGTCCTTTTCCTTACAAACGAGTATCCGCCGCACATCTATGGCGGTGCGGGTGTGCACGTGGGTTATCTCTCGCGCGAGCTCGCGAAGACGATGCCGGTGGAAGTGCGCTGCTTTGGCGACCAGCATCTTGAAGAAGGCAACCTCAAGGTCATCGGCTTCCAACTCGACACGAGCAGTTTCACCTGCCCAAAACCGTTGCGCGCCGCTTTCGGCGCAGTGCGCCGTTGCGTTGATTTCAACACCACAAACATCGATGCCGACCTGGTGCATTGTCATACTTGGTACACTCATTTTGGCGGGATTTTGGCGAAAAAGAATTACGGCGTTCCGCTTGTCATTACGGTCCATTCACTCGAGCCGCTTCGACCCTGGAAGCGCGAACAGCTCGCTGGCGGCTATGACTTTTCGCTTTGGGTAGAGAAAACCGCGTTGGAAATGGCGGATGCGATCATCGCCGTTTCCAGCGAAACCAGGCGCGACATCGAGCGCCTGTTCGATGTCGATTCGACGCGGGTGCATGTGATTCACAATGGGATCGATCTGAACCAATACCGAAAGGTCGATTCAGCTGCCGCGCTCAAGCGGTACGGTATTGATCCAAACAAGCCATATCTGCTTTTTGTCGGCCGGATCACGCGCCAAAAAGGATTCCAACATCTCGTACGGGCAATCCAATTCATGGATCGCGATTTTCAGATCGTGCTTTGCGCCGCGGCGCCAGACACGCCAGGCATGGCAGAGGAAATGAGAACCGCTGTGGAACGTGCAAAAGCCCATCGCCACGGAATCATCTGGATTGATGAAATGGTGGACCAAAAGACGGCCTGCGAACTCTACTCGCACGCGGCGGTGTTTGTTTGCCCGTCGATCTACGAGCCATTCGGCATCATCAATCTTGAAGCGATGGCCTGTGAAACTGCTGTTGTGGCCAGCTCCGTCGGCGGAATCAAAGAGGTCGTTGTTGATGGTGAAACTGGTTTTCTCGTTCCGCTGGAGCAAATGAACGGAAGCCCATTCGAAGCAACAAATCCCGAAAAGTTCGCGCGCGACCTCGCTGCGCGCATCAATCAGTTAATGAACGATCGGCAATTACGCGAGCGATTCGGCAAGACCGGGCGCAAACGGGTTGAAGAAAGGTTTGCTTGGTCCGCAATCGCGCAAAAAACCAAGGCGCTTTACGAAACGTTGAAATCAGGCAGGGAGTGACCTACGCGCGTCGTGACATGCGGCGGACCAAGTGGCAATTTCAATCCCTGTATGTTTGTCGATCGGATCAAAGTTTTCGTACAAGCGGGAAAGGGCGGGCGCGGGTGCGTCAGTTTTCGGCGGGAGAAGTTTGTGCCGAAAGGCGGGCCTGATGGCGGCGATGGCGGACGCGGCGGCGACGTGATCCTACTAGCAGATCGGCATGTCGATAATCTCACCAATCTTTTCTACGAGCCGATCATTAGAGCAAAAAACGGCGAGCATGGGAAGGGAAAGAAAATGACAGGAAGCGCCGGAGCCGACAAAGTCGTGAAAGTTCCGGCAGGCACAGTCGTTTATGCGGCAGAAGGACCTGAACGCTCAACGTTCAACGTTCAACGTTCGACGTCCAGTGCAGAACAATTGGCCATTGGCAATCGGCAATTGGCAATTCCAATTGTGGATATCATCCGTGATGGGCAGGAATTTGTGCTTTGTCGCGGCGGAGCAGGGGGCAAGGGCAATGTGCACTTCAAAAGCTCGCGCAACCGCGCGCCGCGCCAATACACGGAGGGCGAAGAAGGTGAGGAAGGATATTTCCTGCTCGAACTACGAACGATTGCGGACGCGGGATTGGTTGGTTATCCGAATGCTGGCAAATCGACGCTATTGCGGAAAATCTCGGCTGCCCGACCGAAGGTTGCGGCATATCCGTTCACCACTTTGCATCCGATCGTCGGCGTGATTGAATTTCCAGGTTACCGGCGGGCCACCATTGCAGATATTCCAGGCTTGATCGAAGGAGCGCACCGAGGGCTTGGTCTTGGCCACGAATTTTTGCGCCACATCACACGCTGCCGCATTTTAGTATTCGTGATCGATGTCGCCGGAAGCGAAGGACGCAATCCGGTGGAAGACTTGCAGAATCTTCGACGGGAAATTGGTCTTTATGATCCGGCGCTTTCATCGCGACCATGGCTGGTTGTTGCCAACAAGATGGATTTGCCGGATGCGAAGAAAAACCTGGAAGCGGTGCAAGAGAGGTTCCCGAGGACGAAAATCATTCCGACGTCAGCAGCAAATGGAGAGGGAATGGATGCATTAAAGGAAGCGCTCGCAGCGAGGACGACAAACGATAAAGATATTGTTTCCGCGGGAATTTGAGATGGACAACTCTAGAATCCCAGCGAAACTGGGCGCTATGGGCAGACGGGTTGTGGCTAGCTATTGCTCCAGCTTTCTTAAGCCGGAGATGTTGCACATTTACCGGCAGGTAAAAGCGCTGCGTGGCGTCGATACCTTCGTCGTCACCAAAGAGGTTCAGAATGCAGGGCGGTTTCCGTTTGAGGATATTGAAATCATTCCAAAGCGACGCACCAATCTGCTGGTGCATGGCTGGCTGAAGTTCGTGGCACGGCGGCCCCCCATTGTCTATCGAGGCGAGTATCAGACTCTCGACTCATTGCTGGAGCGGCACGCCGCCGATCTTATGCATATTTATTTTGGCCATACCGGTGTGCACTTGCTTCCTTTCATTGAGCAGTGGGACAAACCGTGCGTGGTATCCTTTCATGGCGCGGACGTCGCGCACAAACCCGAGATCAAAGATTATCCGGGGAAATTGCGTCGTCTTTTTAATGCAGTCCCGCTTGTCTTCGCGCGTTCCCAATCGCTGGCTGACCGGCTGACCCATTTGGGCTGTCCGCCGGAAAAGCTGCGCATCAATCGCACTGGGATCCCGCTAAGTGAATTTCCACTCGTGGATAGAGAGCCGCCGCGAAATGGCAAATGGAGAGTGGTACAGGCGTGCCGGTTAATTCCGAAGAAAGGCATTGCGACGAGCTTGCGCGCTTTTGCGATTTTTAAGAAAGACAATCCTGGCGCGGAATTTTTTATCGCTGGCAAAGGACCGTTGCAACCGGAACTGGAAATGCTTGCCGGAGGGCTGGGCATTCTCAGGGATGTACACTTTGTCGGATTTCTGTCGCAACCGAAGCTCTTGGACCTTTATGCCAGTTCGCATGTGTTTTTGCATCCAAGCGAAATATCTCCAAATCAAGACCAGGAAGGTGTGCCGAACTCGGTTTTGGAAGCAATGGCAACTGGATTGCCAGTGGTCGCGACACGTCATGGTGGAATTCCGGAAGCGGTTGATCACGGGCGCACCGGGTTTTTGGTCGCCGAGGAGGATCACGTCGGATTAGCGAATGCCATGCAGCTAATCACAAGCTCGCCCGTCTTGTTAGAGCGAATGGGAGAACGTGCCCACGCTACCGTGATCGAACGATTCGAACAAGACGCCCAAATCGATCAATTAGAATCGTTCTACGAAGAAGCAATCACGCTAAATGGTGCTGCTGAGTCTGTGACGTCGAAGCCGATCGTCAGGATCGCTCCACAGTTCGCAGAGGGCTTGCCGGCGAAATAAGCGCGCGTGTGAGAATTTTGTTTGTCATCCCAGCAAAACGCGCTTTGGTATGCGCGTTCAAGTTGTAGCCGGGGCGGCCTGTCCGCTGTAAACTCGCGATTGCGGGACGAAGGTGGGTGAACCCGGGAGGTTGGCATCACCTCGAGGGTGTCGGGACTACAGCTATGCTCGATAAAATGCGCAATCGTTGTTTTTTATTCCCGTTTTTGACGCTGTTTGGCGGTGTTGCTCTTGCGACATCCGCCATGGCATCCGAGAGCGAGCCGGCGTTGCCGCTGAAGCCTGCGCCGCTCGTTCAAATCGGAGGGTTCGCGATCACGAACTCGATGTTGGTAACGTGGTTCGTCGCAGCAGCAATCATCATTTTCGCTCAAGTAGCGACCCGTAACATCAGGGCGATTCCTACCGGTATTCAGAATTTTTGGGAGTGGCTGGTTGAAAGCCTCTACAATTTTCTCGAAGGAATCATTGGGCGCGAACTTGTGAGCAAAACGTTTTGGTTTTTCGCCACGATTTTTATTTTCATTCTGTTTGTAAACTGGTTCGGCCTCATTCCCGGCGTGGGAACAATTGGCTGGGGCCATACAGATCCGGCGAGCGGTGTGTTCCATATCGATCGCCCATTACTGCGAGGCGGCAACGCCGACCTGAACATGACCACGGCAATGGCGGCCGTTTTCTTCGTGCTCTGGTTTGTTTGGGCAATTCAAGCTCAGGGAGTCGGTGGATTTTTAAAACATTTGTTTGCCCCGAAAGGCGAGACTTCCGGAATCTTGAAGATATTGATGCTCTTCATTTTCTTTGCGGTTGGCTGGCTCGAGGTCATTTCGATTTTGTTCCGTCCAATTGCGCTTAGCTTTCGATTGTTCGGAAATATTTATGCCGGCGAAAGCATGTTGGAAACGCTGTCGAGCATGATGCCAGCGCTCGCCTGGTTAATCCCGATCCCCTTTTACTTTCTGGAGGTGTTGGTGGGATTTGTGCAAGCGCTGGTTTTTATGTTGCTGACGGCGGTGTTCACACTGCTGATCGCGCAACACGGCCCTGGTCCTGAGGGCGAGCATACGTAAATTTTTAGGCGATCTCACGACGAGCTCGCCAAACTAACTAAGGAAATAACTATGATACTACCACTACTTGCAGAAATGACAGGAAGCATTCACGTCGGCCTCGCCGCGATGGGCGTAGGTATCGGGATCGGTCTTACGGGCTTGGGAATGACGACCGCAGTTGGGCGTAACCCAGGAGCTTTCACTCCGGTTATTGTCCACGGAATTCTCGCGATCGCATTAACAGAAGCGATTGTGTTTTACGCGCTCTTCCTCCTTGCCCATTAAAAGCACGACGTGCCAGCCAATGTCTGCGCGCCTGATACCTCAGTTATGAGCGTGATGATTCTGGCAGCCAGCGAAAGCTTGGCCGACACGGTGCGGCAAACCGCTGATACCTTTGGTTGGACGCCGCAGATGTTTTTTTCGCAGGTGGTCAGCTTTGTCATCATGGCGCTCCTTTTACGGCGCTTCGCCTACAAACCCATCCTTGCAGTGCTCGAAGAACGCCGGCGCGCAATCGAGGAGGGGCAGCTTAATGCTGAGAAAATCAAAAAGGAGCTCGCAGAGGCCGAGAAGCGTTACCAGGAAATTGTCGCGAAAGCGAACGCCGATGCGCAAAAGATGATCGACGAAGCACGCGAAAGCGCCGCACACTTGTCCGAACGCAAGCAACAGGAGGCGATCGCGGCAGCCGAGCAGATCATTGCCAAAGCGCGTGAGGCCGCAGCGATTGAGCACGACCGCACAATGGAATCTTTGAAGCGCGAGTTAGGGCGCCTAGTGGTTCAGACGACCGCAAAAGTCACTGAGAAGGTGTTGACGCCGGAAGATCAACGGCGCTTACAGGAAGAAGCAGCGCGCCAACTAGCCGGATGAAGATCAACAAGGAAATTCGCCAGCTCTCGCGGAAGATGCTTCAAGCAAGTTTCACCGACGGTCAGCTTGACCCTGGCAGGATCGCGTCACTGGTCGATTCGCTTCTCGCAAAAAACCCGCGCCATTACGTTGACATTCTGAAGAACTATAAGCGTTTGCTCCGGCTCGAACTGGAAAAACGCCGCGCCACAATTGAAACCGCGAACGAGGTGGATCCCGCCATACGTTCAGAGATTGTGGCCAATCTGAAAAAGAAATACGGCAACGACCTCGCGACGGAGTTCCACGTTGATTCTCAGCTTCTTGGCGGAATGCGTATCCGCGTCGGCAGCGATGTCTGGGACGGAAGCGTACGCAACCGGCTGGAACGCCTTCAACACGAACTTTAATCAAAATCTAAAACCATGAGCAGCATACTCGAAGAGATCGAATCAAAAATTGAAGGGCTGAAAACATCGACGACGAAAAGCAACGTGGGCGTTGTACATGAAACAGGCGATGGGGTCGCGCGTATTGAAGGCCTGAGCGACGTCATGCTAAACGAGATGATCGAATTTCCGAACGGGGTGTTCGGTCTCGCGTTGAACCTCGAAGAAACTGAAGTCGGTGCCATTCTGCTGGGGGAGACTACGAAGGTCGCAGAAGGAGACGAAGTCCGCACCACCGGTAGATTGTTGCAGGTTCCAGTGGGTAAAGCATTACTGGGGCGCGTCGTTAACACTCTCGGTCAACCGCTGGATGGAAAAGGTCCAGTTAAGACTGACTCATTTTATCCACTCGAAAAAATTGCACCAGGTGTCATCAAACGCCGCAGCGTGAATCAGCCGGTGCAGACAGGCATCATGGCCATTGACGCGATGATTCCGATTGGTCGTGGCCAGCGCGAGCTAATCATCGGCGACCGCGCTACCGGCAAGACGACGATCGCCATCGACACGATCATCAGCCAGGCGCGCCTGAATAAAGCGGCCGTGGATCAGGGCGACAAGAATTATCGCCCGCTCTACTGCATCTATGTCGCTGTCGGCCAAAAGAATTCTAACGTGGCGCGTACACTGGCAGTGCTCGAAAAAGAAGGCGCCATGCCTTACACGACAATCATTTCAGCACCGGCCTCGGACACTGCCACAAACCAGTATCTGGCGCCCTTCGCCGGCGCCGCCGTGGGCGAGTGGTTCATGGATAATGGAATGGATGCGCTGATCGTTCGTTTGCTCGAACGCGCCGCGCGCATGGCGGATGACTTCGGCGGCGGATCGCTAACAGCATTGCCCATTATCGAAACGCAAGCCGGCGACGTTTCCGCCTATATCCCCACAAACGTGATCTCCATCACGGACGGTCAGATTTATCTGGAGACCGATCTGTTTTATCAAGGCGTTCGGCCGGCAATTTCAGTCGGGTTGTCCGTAAGCCGGGTGGGTTCAGCAGCGCAGATCAAAGCCATCAAGCAGGTGGCCGGTAAGGTGAAGCTCGATCTGGCGCAATTTCGCGAGCTGGCGGCCTTCGCTCAGTTTGGTTCCGATTTGGACGCGGCAACGAGAGCGCGACTCGATCGGGGTCAACGCATTGTCGAGCTTTTTAAACAAAAACAGTACAACCCGATTTCGGTGGAAGAACAGGTGGCCGTGATGTGGGCGATGCAAAATGGATATATCGATCCTGTTCCAGTGGAGCGGGTCAAGGAATATCAGCTAAAGCTTCAGGATTGGCTGCAAACCCGGAAAGAAGGATTGCTTCGAGGGATTCGTGAGAAAAAGCAACTCGATAAAGACCTTGAGTCGCAGTTGAAAGCAGCGCTGGACGAATTCAAGACCACGTGGCGATGAAATGCCGCCACTTTGTACGACGCAATTTGTGATCTGTAAGTTGTAATGGCAAACACGCAGGACATACGGCGCCGGATCAAATCGATTCGGAACACGGCGCAGATCACGAAGGCAATGCAAATGGTGGCTGCCTCGAAGATGCGCAGAGCGCAGCAGCATGCACTCGCCGGCCGACCTTATGCCGCGTTGATGAACAAGGTGTTTGTCTCGTTGCAAAAACGGACCGACCCGACACTGCATCCGCTGTTGGAAATCCGGCCAGTGCAGAAGGAACTGGTTTTGATCATCAGCACCGACAAGGGGCTATGCGGCGCGCTCAATACGAATTTGTTCCGCGAGGCGGCGAACTTTGACCAGGCCGACACAGCTTTTGTGGTTACTGGAAAGAAGGCTCGACAATTCGTCGTGCGCACAAAACGCGAATTGCTCGCCGATTTTGAACTTAAGGATTCCCCCAGTTTTATTGAGACGAAGCCGCTCTCGAAATTTTGCGCGGAAAAATTCCTCAGCCGCGAGGTGGACAAAGTCTCGGTGCTCTACACGCATTTTATCAATACGATCAATCAGCGCTCGGTCGTGCAGACGCTTCTGCCGATCAGCAGCTTTGATCTGGGTAAACGCGAATCGGATGGAGAGGCGAAGGAAGGTGTCGATCCAATGCTAGGCTACCTGTTTGAACCGAACGCAGAAACGGTGCTGGACATGATGCTGCCCTACTATCTGCAGTATGAGGTTTTCCAGATGATCCTCGATGCACGCGCGTCGGAGCACAGCGCGCGCATGGTGGCGATGAAAAACGCTACCGATAATGCGAACGAGTTCATCAAGGATCTTACGCTGGAATACAACAAGATGCGTCAGGCCGGCATCACAACCGAGTTGCTCGAGATCGCCACGGCGCAAATGGCGCTCGGTGGCTAATCAAGTTTTATGAATAGAGGAAACATAGTTCAAGTAATCGGTCCCGTTGTGGACGTGGAATTTCCGGACGAAAAGGCGCTGCCGAAAATCTACAACGCTCTCGAAATTGAATATGAAGTGAATGGCAACCCAACAAAGCTGACGCTCGAAGTACAGCAGCACCTCGGCGAAAATTGGGTGCGCTCGGTGGCCATGTCTTCCACCGAAGGGCTTAAACGTGGGATGAGCGTGACGGACACCGGCGGACCGATAATGGTTCCAGTCGGCGAAGGCGTGCTCGGTCGTTTGTTCAATGTGACCGGCGACCCAGTCGATGATCGCGGGCCTGTGAAATTTGAAAAGCGCTACTCGATCCACCGTCCTGCGCCAGCGCTAACCGAACAGGACACAAAAGTGCAGATCCTCGAAACAGGAATCAAAGTCATTGATCTCGTTTGCCCATTTTCAAAGGGAGGCAAGGTCGGTGCATTCGGCGGCGCCGGCGTTGGCAAAACTGTCATCATCCAGGAGCTGATCAACAACATCGCTATGAAACACGGCGGTGTTTCCATGTTTGCAGGTGTAGGCGAGCGCTCACGTGAAGGTAACGATCTTTACAAGGAAATGATCGAAGCGGGCGTAATCGATGAAAAAGATTTGTCGAAATCAAAAGTCGGGATGGTTTTCGGCCAGATGAATGAGCCGCCGGGCGCACGCTTGCGCGTCGGACTTTCCGCGCTGGCGATGACGGAATATTTCCGTGACGAACGCAATCAGGATGTGCTGCTTTTCATTGATAACATCTTCCGATTTTCCCAAGCCGGGTCTGAAGTATCGGCGCTGCTCGGCCGTACGCCATCCGCCGTTGGTTATCAGCCGACGCTCGCTGCGGAGATGGGCGACTTGCAGGAGCGCATTACTTCGACCAACAAAGGATCGATCACTTCCTTCCAGGCGGTTTACGTTCCCGCAGACGATCTGACTGATCCGGCGCCGGCAAACATTGGCATTTATCCGGCAGTTGATCCTCTGGCATCAACGTCAAAATCGCTCGCGCCTGAAATTGTTGGCGAAGAACATTACAATGTCGCACGCGGCGTGCAGCGAGTTTTGCAGCGTTACAAGGATCTTCAGGACATCATCGCGATTCTTGGAATGGACGAGTTGAGTCCAGAAGACAAACTGACCGTTTATCGGGCACGAAAGATTCAACGTTTCCTCAGCCAGCCATTTCACGTGGCGGAAGTTTTCACCGGTCATAAAGGACAATACGTCTCGATCGAAGAGACGGTCCGTGGCTTCAAGGAAATCCTGGAGGGCAAACATGACGATGTGCCCGAGCAAAATTTCTATATGAAGGGCAACATCGATATGATCAAAGAAGGTTAGCGTCCATGGCCACGCTGAAGCTCGAGATCGTAACGCCTGAGGAAAAAATTTATTCCGAAGACGTGGACATGGTCACGTTGCCCGGCTCGGAGGGTGAGCTCGGCGTGTATCCCAAACATGTCCCGCTGCTCACTACATTGAAGCCGGGGGAACTGCGCGTCATAAAGAATGGCCACGAAACTGCAATGGCTATCGGTGAGGGCTTTGTGGAAATTAAAGCGGACGCCGTTTCGGTGTTGACCGACATGGCGCTCGAGTCCGAGAAGATCGACATCGCTGCGGCCGAGGCTGCGGTCGAGCGCGCGAAAGCGGCGATGAAGGAAGATCATACTGCCGAAGAGGTGGCGGCTATTCAGGCCTCGCTACAAAAAGCGCTCGCCCAGTTGCACGTCAAACGTCGTCGCCACCACGGCTAGCAATTGTAGAGGTGCTTGTGTCAAGCGCCTGTTTATTTCAAATTCGGTGCTTGCCACAAGCACCGCTACAGATTCTGGGAATCATCGCCGGAAATGGCGTGTATCCCCGATTGCTCGCTGACGCAGCGCGAAAAGCTGGCGTCAAGAAAATCGTTGCTGCTGCGTTCACCGGCGAAACCGATCCAGCCCTCGCGCGACATGTCGATCTGTTCGAATGGATGCATGTCGGTCAACTGAACCGGCTTCTGAAATTTTTCCGTGCGCAAAACATTCATCACGCAATCATGGCCGGACAGATTGCGCCGAAAAATCTGTTCGATCTGCGCCCGGATTTGAAGGCGCTGCTGTTGCTGGGGAAGGTTAAACAACGCAACGCCGAATCAATTTTCGCAGCGGTCGCAGATGAACTCGCGAAGATCGACGTCGATCTTCTGCCGGCGACAACATTTCTCGAAGATTCGCTTGCACCGTCAGGCTTGGTTGCAGGAGCGAAGTTATCCCGCCAGGAAGAAGAGGATGTCGATCTTGGCTGGAAGACTGCGAAGGAAATCGCGCGGCTCGACATAGGCCAGACCGTGATTGTGAAAAATGGAACTGTTGTTGCGGTGGAAGCATTCGAAGGAACCAACGAGGCGATCAAGCGTGGCGGCGCACTCGCGCGCGAAGGCGCAATCATGATCAAGGTCGCCAAGCCGAATCAGGACATGCGGTTCGACGTGCCGGTAATTGGCGTAGAAACAATCCGCATCGCTGCCGAAGCACGACTGCGCGTGATCGCTGTCGAAGCGAGAAAAACTTTACTGCTCGAACGCGATGCGATTACCGACCTGGCCAATCGCTCGCAGATCTCGATTGTTGCTCGGGCCAGTTAGCCCGCAATACATCGGTCGTTCCAGCTGATAAGCATCGCTGGCAAGCACGGCCGGATTATTCCTGTCTTGACCGACCTCGTGACCTAGGGATACACAGCGTGACGCGAAGCCGTTATGCCTAAGCCAATCACGTACTTCATCCTAGCCGTATTTCCAATCGCGACCCAAATATCTGGCGCTGTTGCTGCGGATACGGAGTGGAATAGAAGTGTGCTGCCGCGTCCAGCCCAGCCGTTCGAAGGCGTCGCGAAACGTACGCTGGAGGGATCCAGAGCGGCCTTTACGCAGCCAGTGAAAGCTCCGCCGGATGCGCCAAACATTCTTCTGGTGTTGATTGACGATGCCGGCTTCGGTAATCCGTCCACTTTCGGCGGCCCTGTCGCTACGCCCACGCTCGACAAACTGGCGGCGGAGGGACTTCGTTACAATCGATTTCACGTGACTGCGCTTTGTTCTCCTACGCGCGCGGCCTTGCTTTCGGGCAGGAACCATCATGCGGTAGGATTCGGTTCGATCTCCGAATTGATTGGTGGTTGGCCTGGCTACAGCACGAATTGGCCAACGAGCGCGGCTTCCATCACGCAAATTCTTCAGGCCAACGGCTACAACACTGCTGCGATCGGCAAGTGGCACCTTACGCCCGACGCGCAGCAGGGGCCGGCCGGCCCGTTTGATCGCTGGCCGAACGCGCTGGGCTTCGACTATTTCTGGGGATTCCTCGGAGGAGAAAACAGCCAGTTCGATCCGCTCCTTGCCGAGAACAACAACGTCATCGGCGTGCCGAAGGAGAAGAATTTTTATCTCAATGACGCCATGGCCGAACACTCGATTTCCTGGGTTCGTAATCAGAAAGCGCAGGCGCCGGACAAACCTTTCTTTCTCTATTTCTCGACGGGTGCGACTCACGCGCCACACCAGGTGCCGAAGGAATGGAGCGACAAATACAAGGGCAGATTCGATCAGGGTTGGGACAAGTTGCGCGAAGAGACGTTCGCACGGCAGAAGCAGCTCGGCGTGATTCCGGCCAACGCCAAACTCACGCCTCGTGATCCGGCGTTTCCCGCGTGGGACAGCGTACCGCCGGACGTAAAGAAGGTGTATTCGCGTCAGATGGAGGTCTATGCCGGTTACCAGGAAAACACTGACCACGCTGTCGGACGCGTCGTGCAAGCGATCGAGGACATGGGCTTAGGCCACAATACCCTGATTATTTACATCTTCGGTGACAACGGTGCCAGCATGGAAGGAACGGAGAACGGGACATTCAACGAAATCATAACCTTGAACGGCATTCCGCTCGCTGCTGAGCAGCAATTAAAAGCGATCAAAGCTTACGGCGGCCTCGACAAATGGGGCGGCCCCGATATGGATCCGCACTATGCGGCAGCGTGGGCGTGGGCGGGGAATACGCCATTTAAATGGGGAAAGCAGGTGGCCTCGCATCTCGGCGGCATCCGTAACCCAATGGTCATCAGCTGGCCAAAACGCATCAAGAACAAAGGCGGCTTGCGCAGCCAATTCACTCACTGTACCGACATCGCACCAACCATCCTGGAAGCTGCTGGCCTGCCAGAATCAAAGGAAGTCAACGGCGTCGCACAGATGCCGATGCATGGCGTGAGTTTTCTGTCCACGTTCGATAATACAAATGCGCCCTCACGACACGCCCAACAGTACTTCGAGATTTTGGGAAACCGCGCTATGTACAAGGACGGCTGGATCGCATGCTGGCGCCCGGACCGAATTCCCTGGAAGCTTGATCCTCCAACGCTCGCCCAGTTTGCACCAGACAAATGGAACCCGGACAACGACAAGTGCGAGTTGTATAATCTCGACGAGGATTTCTCGCAGGCTAACGATCTTTCCTCCAGGTATCCGGACAAAGTGCGCGAACTCACCGCGCTGTTCTGGGCCGAAGCCCAGAAATACCAGGTGCTGCCGCTATTCGGTGAGATTGCCTTTCTGTGGGGCTTCCCCAAACACTCGACCGACCAGACAAAATTCACCTATTACAGCGGAACCGAAAACATCTCGTCCGGCATGATTCCACCGATTACAATCGTTCGTATAGCATCAGCGCAGATTTGAATAACCCGGGCCGATCAGGCCTTGGGTTGCGTCCCGGAATAGCGGGCGTCATCGTGGCGGAAGGTAGTTTCCTTGGCGGCTTCTCACTTTATGTCGAAGAAGGCCGACTGAAGCACACGTATAGTTTCCTTGGTTTGAAACTGGACACCATCACCTCGCGTGATGAGCTGCCGAAAGGCAAAGTCAACGTCCGCTATGAGTTCACCGCCGATAAACCCGGCGAGTTTGCCACAAGCGGCACAAGCCGGCTCTTCATTAACGGGAAACAGGAAGCCGAAGGCAAGATCGAGCATACCGTGCCGCTTCGGTTTACCGCTTACGCCGGCATGGACATCGGCACCGACAACGGTCTCCCAGTCGTTCCTAAACTTGGGTACGCCAAACTCCTGCCGAAGTACTTTAAGGGCACGATCGAAAAGGTGGAGTTTGATCTAAATCCGCAGAAACTCAGTACCGAAGATCTGCAACGGATGTATCTCGAGCGTTTTGCGGGTGCAGTGCGCAACTAAATCGATCACCTGCCGCGGCGTTTCTCCACAGCCTCACGAATGGCCTGTTGACGAATCGCCTGTAGCTTTTGGTACTGGTCAGGTGAAAGAATAGCCTTCATCTGAGGATCGGTCTGCTGGTGAATCGCCCTGATCTGCTGCATTTTTTGAAAACCCGAGAGCGAACTGTTGTTCTTAATGGCTTCTACTTTTGGACCTTCGTCGGCAAGAATGGGCAAAATCTTGGCCTTCTGTTGAGGCGTGAGATTAAGCTGTTGTGATATCGCCTGAAGCTTCGCACCTTTATTTTGAGCAGATGATGTCGGTGCCAGCGGCACAAACATGCCGAAGCATAGAGCCAGTGCGATTAGCCGAATGTAGGTTTTCATATTGTCTCTCCTTATCTTGTTCGGCGGCATCGTGGCCAAGCGGGCCCCGGCGAGTCAAGGCCAATCGGGCGAGCGTTGAGTCGGCTAGTTCCGCCGCCGCTGATGCTTGATTCGATAGGTGAGAAAGCACTCGTCGCCGATCGTGCGCATATCGATCAACGAGCAATGCACGCTGGCGGGCAGGAATTCCTTGCTCAGGCCTGTCAGCGTAGGCGCTTTGGCTCCGCCGAACATGTACGGCGCAATCGTGAGATTGAGCTGATCAATCAAATCGCGTTCCAATAAGGCGCGAAAAAGCATCGGCCCGCCTTCGCACGCAAGCCTGCGCACGTTGTATTTGCTGCGCAAAGTTCCCAACATAGCGGCAAGATCGATCTTGTCGGATTTAGTGAGATGCAAAGTGGCTTTCTCTTTGAGCGCAGCTTGAGTTCGCTTTGGCATTCGCGTCGTGGAGAAAATCAGGATTGGCGAAGTGGTGGATTGGAAAATCTTCAATCGGCTGTCGATCCTGCCTTTGTTTGAAACGATCACGCGCAATGGGGCGGGGGTTTTCTTTCGCTTGATTCTGGCTTGCTGCAACTCCCCCGGAATGCCGAGCCGGACATTGTCGCGTTTCAAACTGGTGTGCCCAATTAAAACCGCATCAGCCAGAGCGCGCTGGCGAAACAAATGCAGCTTGTCTTCACGGGAAGTGAAATCAACCGGCGCGAAGCTCCGCGTCGTGACCTTGCCATCGGCAGTCATGGCGAAGGTAGCAAAGACAAATGGGCGCTGGCGCTTGCTGTTTATCATTCCGCTTCGCCGAGCTCATGTTCCACCGTGATCACTTCCTGTTCCATTTCGCGCAATCTCACGCGCTCAACCACGCCACTCGGTCTGTAAAACAGATAAACGAGAGCGCCGGGAAGACAGCAAACGAGAATGATAAGAAAACTCAGCGAGCCGATGAGAATGGCTTTCGCTTCTGGCACCCCGCAGAGACCGTTGAGCATGATCTGCAACACTTTTTCGCGAAGCCCAATTCCGGCAAAACTGATCGGCAACGCCGAGATTGTGCGCTCGACCGGCATCACCGCAAAGAAATCCACCAGCGGCACCGGTGCGCTCAAAGCATAGGCCGCAAATAGAAAAGTGGTGAACGTGGCAAGATGCGCCACGAGCGATGCACAAAACGCCACGAGTGTTGCGCGCCAATGACGCGCATAGAGATGATAGGCCGCGGAGATCTCAATTAATTTGTCGCGGCCCGGAAAGTGCGCCGGTAACGAATGCAACAGTTTGAATCCACTAATGACGAAGGTTGCAAGTAAAAAGGCAATTGACGTGCCAAGAAGGAATAACAAGAGCCAGAGCAAATTTCGCGTCTCGGGCTTCTGCGAAAGAAAATCATAACGCACGCTGATAAGGGTGGCGGTAATGGCGACTAACGCGACAAGGCCGATAAACCGGTCGAACACCACCGCCAGTAGTGCCCCCGCTTTCTTGTCGGGGGTTTCCTTCAGCAGGTAATAGCTTTTTATGATGTCGCCACCGGTGCCGCCCGGGAGAAACTGGTTGTAAAACATCCCGATAAAAAACAAACCCGAGAGGCGCGGCAGACTCAGCCGAATCTTTTGGACCTTCAGCAAAACGTGCCAGCGAAAGGCAGCGGCGATTTCCACTACTACATATGCCAGAACGCCCATGCCAACCCAGCGATAGTCCGCGTTCCGGATCGCCTCAGCCATTTGCGCGCGTCTGTTGGGGTCGTGATACACCCAGTAAAGCACCCCAATCGTCACGCTAAGCTGGAAAAGTGTGACCAGGATTTTTTTCATTCGCCAAAGCGTTCCTTCCAAATTTGGACCGACTGGCGAATTGCTTCGGCCGTTTTATTCGGACTCATCTCCCAGACAAATAAGCAGTTTGCGGGAAGGAGTGGAACAAGTTTTTGAAATTCCACATCCCCGGTAAAGGGCGCCTCATGATCTTTCGCAGGCCAAACGCAGTCCTGCACGTGGCACCCAAACGCTCGCGGACCCATCGAGCGCAGCCATTCGGCGTGATCAATGAACCCAAGGTTCTCTTTGATTTGTGAGTGACCGAAATCGTGCCAGTAACCGATTTGCCCTGAATTCAGCTCCTCGAGCAGCGCCGGCAACTCGCGCTCGGTTGGAATTTCTTCATAACCGCGCCGGCCTTCTAAAGCGAGCCTGACATTTTTCGAAGTGGCGTGCTCGATGATGCGGGCTAGGCAATCTTTCACGCGCTCCAAACAAGCGGGCGCGATTCTTTCTCGTTTTTGCACTGCTCGTAGCTTCAACCTCACATATTTCCGTGACAGGTATCTGCCGGTTTTCGCCAGCTCGACCAACCGATCGGTGACAGATGGTATGTTCACCTGCCCCAAATGCAGCACGACAAACGGCGCGCTTAATCGCGCTGCAAAATCAATTGTCTGAAGCGTTTGCTTCACGGCACGCTCACGTTCCTCGGAAGAAACGGCGGAAAATTGGTAGCAGTCCGGCGAAGCCATCATCACTTCGACGGGCAACGGGCAAAAATTATGCAAACTGGTGAAGCGAACCTGCCCCGCATCAAACATTTGTTGGATTCCTGGCACCAGCGACAGGCGGATACCATGACCCAGCTCGATTAAGTCAAACCCAAGTTGGGTTTTGATTTCGCGCAGCATTTCGTCCCCGGCGGTGTGGCGTCCGGAGTTCCAGCAGGTGGAAAACGCTATCACGCTAAACAGCAGCGGCGATCGGCGGCACCGGCGTTTCGGCGGTGGGAGTTTTTGCGACCGCAGGTTGAGCGCACTGCCGGCGGACGCGTCCGAGTACAATTAACGCGATCACAGCGTAGCAGCCGGCCGCGACCGCCAGCGCCGTGCGCATTCCGATGAGATCCGATAGACCAGTAATTCCCAAGCCCGCGACCGGCATGAGGCCAACAAAGCTCAACATGAACACAGCTGAGACGCGCCCGCGCAAATAATCGGGTGCCCGTTCCTGCACAATCGTGTTCGCCAACCCGAAGTTCATCGCCAAGCCTAGTGAATTAAAAATGAGCAGCGCGGTCGTGAGATAAAAACTTGGCGCCCGCGACAAACCAAAAATCGCGCATGCGACGATGCCGACGTTCACCATCATAAACGGCACGCGTTTCTCGTGCGGGATGCTGATCAGAAAAATTGCGCCGATCACTGAGCCGACTGCGGAAGCGCCCATCAAAAATCCGAGCCGATCCGCGCCGAGCCCGAGCACCAGGCGCACATACAATGGCATCATCACGGTGATAATTGGGAAAATGAAAACCGTAGTCGCTGCGATCAGGCCGATCATCGCTAGACTCGGTTTGTCTTTTGCGACATACCGAAAGCCTTCCTTGATTCCACTGGCGCGTTTGTGTTCCTCTTCGGCCGTGCCGCGCGGTCGCGGCGGGATCATGAACAACGCGATGATCAGCGCCACGAACGAAATTGCGTTGGAAAAGAAGGCCCAAGCTGCACCCCACGCGCTGATGAAGATTCCGGCGAGCGCCGGACCAACCACTCGTGATCCGTGAAACGCCGCACGGTCTACGGCAATCGCGCTTTGAATTTCATCGCGCGTCACCAACTCGGGTACGAATGCGTTGAGCGTCGGCATTTCAAATGAGTTCGAAATACCGAGAGCGAACGCGAACGCCAGGATGTGCCAGATCTGGATTTTGCCGCTCATGATTAAGAGCCCTATGGAAATTGCGAGCGCAATCTGGAAATACTGAGTCGCGAGAAGAATTTTTCGTTTATCGAAACGATCGGCCGCCGAACCGCCCGCCATCGTTAAAAGGAGCATCGGCAGACCGGCAGCGAGATTGGCCATTCCGAGCATGAGCGCTTTGTTCGTGAGCGTGCTCATCACGTAACCTTGAGCCATCACCTGCATCCACGTTCCTGTATCTGAGATCGCACTACCGATGATGTAGCGGCGAAACGGCCCCGGTCGCAGTACGCGGAAAGCGTGCCGAGTGCCTAACTTCACTTCCGCGCTCATCGCAAACACTCATCCTTGTAGCAGCGTTTGTGTCAAACGCCTTAGCTTGAAGCTCGTTCAATTGAGTATTGAAGGTTCGGCGTTGTCGCCAGATGTTGCAGGGCTGTGCGGTGAATTGCCGCGCGGTTTGCGTTTACTATCTTGAAGTATGCGCATCGACAAATACACCCAGAAGATGCAGGAGGCGCTGCAGGGCGCGCAGGATCTGGCTTCGCAGGCCAATCATCCGGAAATCACAAACGAGCATTTTCTTTCCGCTCTTCTCGA
>QHOV01000067.1 GCA_003218885.1 Verrucomicrobiota bacterium
GATCTTGAGTGTGGCTCGATATCTGCCCGGGGTATTTGTCCGTTCAATTGTACCGCCCGAATGCATTTGCATTCCTGGCATGTTCATATCGAGATCGAACTTCACGTTGCCGACATCCGCCAGTTGGTCTTGTGTATTGCGGAATTCGATCAGGATTTCATTGTTACCCTGGCGAAGCTGGCCTTGCGAATGAATGAAATTTACAGTCAGGTCGTTCACCGTTTGACTCGCAAACGGCGCGCCGGAAATTTTGTGGGTCGGAAGTTTTTTCCAGAGGAAATTACCCGCGTAAAACAGGACGACCACGACGCCGATAAGTGCAATCCACCGTGATACTCGCTGCCGATTCTCACGCGAAACGACCAACGCTGGCGGAATCAAAGGCGCTTCTTCTTCGGTCTGATCGGGTAGTTCACGTTTGCGCCAGACAACGTAAATCACCGGGAAGATCAACAGCTCGAGAATTGCTGAAGTGATGATGCCGCCGATCATCGGCGTGGCGATGCGTTTCATCACGTCGGCGCCGGCTTGCAGGGTGGGGGACCACATGATTGGCAACAAACCGAATAGAATCGCGCAGACGGTCATGATCTTGGGCCGGATCCGTTGCACCGCGCCTTCCATCACAGCAGCGTGCAAATCACCCATGTTGTTCATTCGCCCATCAGCTTTGAACTTGTCCCATGCGTGATCGAGATAGAGCAGCATGACCACCCCGGTCTCGGCGCTAACACCGGCGAGTGCGATGAGTCCCACCCAAACTGCAACGCTCATGTTGTAGCCTAATAAGTAGAGCAACCAAAACGCGCCGACGAGCGAGAACGGCACGGTCAGCAGGACGATGAACGTCCTAACAACGGACCGGGTGCTGATATATAAGAGGACAAAAATAATCAGCAGCGTGAAGGGAACGACGACTTTGAGCCGCTCCTTGGCCGCTTGCAGATATTGGAACTGGCCGGCCCATTCGACGTAGTAGGCCGGGGGATATTGAATGCGCTGGTTGAGCAGTTGCGATGCTTTGCGCACGTAACCTGCGATGTCGCTAGTGGTGATATCTACGAAAACAAACCCGACCAGTTTGCCATTCTCGCTCCGTACCGAGGGCGGACCGGTTTTGTACTGGATGTCGGCTAGCATCGAAATCGGAACCTGCGCACCGGTAGGCGTAGGCACCAGCACGCGCTTGAGCGCGTCGAGGTCTTCGCGAAAATCGCGTGCGTAACGCGTGTTGACCGGATACCGCTCGCGGCCTTCCACAGTGGTGGTGATGTTCTTGCCGCCGATGGCTGACTCGATGATGTCGTTCACATCACCAACCTTGAGACCGTAGCGCGCGGCCGCTTCACGGTTGACGGTGAAATCGAGAAAATAGCCACCTACTGTGCGCTCGGCGAAAACGCTCCGCGTGTTTGGAGACTCAGCCAGTTCTTTCTCGATCTGAACGGCAAGTTTTTGAATCTCACCAAGATCGGGACCAAAAACTTTTACGCCGAGTATGCTGCGAAATCCGGTGGTCAGCATTTCGGTGCGCGTCTGGATGGGCATCCAGAAAATGTTCGCCATGCCTGGCGTCTTGATGTTGGCGTTCACTTCGGCGAGGAGCTTTTCCCAGGTCATGCCATGCCGCCATTCATTCGGCGGTTTGAGCGTCACAACGGTCTCGAACATCGACAACGGCGCGGGATCGGTTGGCGTGTCGGCCTGTCCAGCTTTGCCAAACACAGTCACGGCCTCCGGGACCTTTTTTAATTGTCGATCTTGTATTTGGAGAATTTTTGTCGCTTCGGTGATCGACATTCCCGGGACGGCGGTCGGCATGTAAAGCAGCGTGCCTTCATTAAGCGGAGGCATGAATTCCGAGCCGAGTTTCTTGAACGGGAAAATCGTGATCAGAAGTAGAACAAGCGCGGCTGCGAGAGTGAACCAGCGATAGCGCAGAACGAAATCCGCGAATGGTTGATAAGCCCGGATCAGAAAGCGGTTAACCGGATTTTTCTCTTCCGGTGTGATTTTCCCGCGAATGAGCAGCGTCATCAGCACTGGCACGAGTGTGACGCCAAGAAACGCGGCAAAGAACATGGCGAACGTTTTTGTAAAGGCGAGGGGGCGGAAGAGCCGGCCCTCCTGCGCTGTGAGCGAAAAGACCGGGACAAAGCTTACTGTGATCACAAGCAGCGCAAAAAACAGCGCGCGGCCGACGCCTTTCGCGCCGGCGATGATCACTTGAATACGCTCGACGTTGTTCGGCTCGCGCTTGTGGGTTTCCCGGAAATGCTCGAGCTGCTTATGCGCGTTCTCGATCATCACGATCGCGGAATCGACCATGGCGCCGATGGCGATAGCGATGCCGCCTAACGACATGATGTTGCTCGTCACGTGCATCCACCACATCGGCAAAAACGAAAGGATGATCGCGATGGGCAGCGTGATGATCGCCACCAGCGCCGAACGCACGTGCCAGAGAAAAACCAGACAGACCAGAGCGACGACAATGCTTTCTTCGATTAGCTTCTCACGCAACGTGGCAATAGCGCGCTTGATCAACTCGCTGCGGTCGTAAACCGGCACGATGCGCACACCGGCCGGCAACGACGGCTTTATCTCTTCGATTTTCTTTTTTACACCATCGATGACGTTGAGCGCGTTCTCGCCGTAGCGCATCACGATGATGCCGCCAACGACTTCGCCGCGTCCGTCGAGCTCAGCCACCCCACGGCGGATGTCACCGCCAAGATGGACGTTTCCAACGTTCTTCACGTAAACCGGTGTTCCGTTTTCCACTTTGAGGACGATGTTTTCGATGTCCTCGATCTTTTTGATGTAGCCGCGTCCGCGAATGTAGTACTCAGTGGTTGCAACCTCGAAGATTTTGCCGCCCGCGTCGGCGTTGCTCATCTTGATCGCGCTGACGACGTCGCTCAGCGGAATGTTGTAAGCGACCAGCGCATTTGGATCGAGATCGACCTGATATTGCTTTACGAATCCGCCGACCGGCGCGACTTCGGCGACGCCTTTTACTGAGGAGAGTGTGTAACGCAGATTCCAATCCTGAATGGAGCGCAACTCAGCGAGATCGTGCTTTCCGGTGTCATCAACAAGAGCGTATTCGTAAACCCAACCCACACCCGTGGCGTCGGGGCCGATCGTCGGGTTAACTCCTTCCGGCAGCGAACCGCGCACTGAATTCAAATATTCGATGACCCGCGAGCGCGCCCAATAGATGTCGGTGCCGTCTTGAAAAATGACATAGATGAATGATTTGCCGAACATCGATTCGCCGCGGACGAATTTCACTTTCGGCGCGGCGATGAAGACGCTTGAAATCGGGTACGTGATTTGATCTTCAACCAGATCGGGCGAGCGGCCTTCCCATTCGGTGTAAACGATCACCTGCACGTCGCTCAGATCGGGAATCGCATCGAGCGGCGTGTGGATCAGGCCGTAGATTCCAGCTGCGACAGCGAAAATCGTGAAGATGAAAACGAGGAATTTATTCCGCGCGCTCCGCTCAATGATACGATCGATTAGCGTCTCACTCTTACCAGCAGCGGCGACTTCGTTCCGCGAAATTGGCTCAGCTTCAATCATGGTTTGCCGCCAGGGCTCATGCCGTCTTGCGGTGTTTGCTCTTCCTCGAACCCTCTCAACGCGCCTTGCACTTTCGACTCGGCGTCGATGAGAAAGTTTGCGCTGGCAACGACGCGTTCATTTTCCTGGAGACCGCTTTTTACCTCATAAATGTCGGCATACTTGGTGCCGAGTTCGACAATGCGCGGTTCAAGTTTCCCTTCGCCTTTATCGACGAACACCACGTTGCGTGTTCCTGTCGGCATGACCGCGCTCACAGGAACGGTAAGCGCCTCGCCCATGTCCATCTCCAAGTCGGCGTTCACGTACATGCCAGGGCGCAACTTGAAATCGGGATTCGGAATATCGATGCGCACCTTGGCTGTGCGTTTCGCTTCATCGAGAAATGGATTGATGACGCTGATCGTACCCTTGAATTTTTCGCCCGGATAAGACTTGGTAGAGATGTCGATGTTTTGACCGACCTGTAACATCGGCAATTCGTTTTCGTAAAATTCTGCCCACACCCAGACCACGCTGAGGTCAGCAACTTCCACCAGCATATCGCCCACTTTTACGTTCTTGCCCTGCTCGACGGGCACCGATTGAACCACACCGCGGAAAGGCGACAGCAGCGTGAGCGTGTCGGAGGCTTTGCGTGTTTTTTCGAGATCGGCAATCTGCTGATCGGTGACGTTCCAAAGTTGCAACCGGCGCTTAGCCGACTCGATCAAGCGCTGCGGCGTTTCGCGCGCGTCTTTGCTTTTGGCCTGGTCACGCATGCGCAACAGCTCAACGAATTCCCGCTCGCTCGTGAGCAAGTCGGGACTGTAGATCGACAAAAGCGGCGCATTCTTATCGACCAGCTCGCCCGGAGCAGTGACATCCAGCTTTTGAACGTAGCCATCGACGCGCGACACAAACTGCCAGTTGCGTGTTTTATCGGGCACGATCAGGCCGACTGCGCGAATGCTGTGGCGCAGCGGCTTGCGTTCCACCTTTGCGTACCGCACGCCAATCTGCTGCTGGCGTTCCACCGGCACGACAAACTCCCTCGGCTTTTCGCCGCCCTTCATCTCACCCTGTTTCATGCCTGGCATGCCGGGCATCCCTTGCATTTCGCCGCTCGGCGCCTTTTTCTCGCCGCCTTTTATTTCTTCTCCGTGCGGTTGGGGCGTAGCTTCGCCACCCTCCTTCTTCATCACGGGCACGAGATCCATCGAGCAAATGGGGCATTTTCCAGGATCCTTCGAATGCACCGACGGGTGCATTGTGCAGGTCCAGTAATCGACGTTGTTTGCTTTTCCCGTGGCGCTTTCTTTTGAGCAGGACGTGGCGCCGAAGAGCAGCGCAGCGAGCTGCGCCGATGACCGCCTCTAATTCAGCAACAGCCATTTGGTAATGCGCCAAATGCTCGCGTCCCATGGCTTCGATGTCGCGCAGGTTGCGTTGCGCGCTAATCCAATCGAGAAACGTCGTTTTCCCCGACTCGTAACTCAGCTGTGTCGCCTCAAATGCCTGCCCCGCCTGGGGCACGAGCTTGTCGTGGAACAGCTCGACGTGATGATGAAATGTCTCGATCTTTGCCAACTGATCGCGCAACAGCCGCAATGCTTCCTTTTGTTCGCGCTCAAGTCCTTGCTCGGCAGCTGCAAGATTCGCGCGCGACTCGCGCACCGCAGCTGAATATTTAGCGGGATTTACCCATGGAATTGTGAACGACAAGCCGGCGTCGAGTTCACTCACCGCCTCAGCGGCATCATTGTAACGTTGACCTTTGATATTAACTGCTGGATCGGGAATCCACGCGCGGTGCGCGAGCTGAAGCTTTGACTTCTCGCCGTCGATCTTCGCGCGCACCGTCTGCACTTCGGGCCGTTGCGCGAGCGTGATCGCGTGCAACCTGCTTACGGAAAGACTCGCCTCACTTATTGTCGCTTCCGCTGGCGGACCAAGCGGTGCAAACGCATCGCGATTCATGAGCGTGTTCAACTGCGACTGCGCGTCAGACAAATTGCGCTCCAGATCCCGCCGCGCTTCCAGCAGCTTGCTATGATCTGTCTCGGCAATAAGCACGTTCGCCGCGCTCTCCAAACCAGCTTCGTATCGGGAGCGGCTGATATCGGCGATTTGTTTTAGCGAAGTGAGATTTTTGTTGTTGATCTCGAGCTGGTCATAAGCATTCGCCAACTGGAAGTAGGTGGCGCGCGCCTTCGCCACCACATCGAGCTCAGCCCGCCGCGCTTCTTGAAATGCAGAGAACGCTTCGGCTGCGGCAATCCGGCCGCGTACAAGGTTTTTCCCCGTGATGGGAATCAGCTGCTCGATGCTGAGCGTTTGATCCATGAACGCGTTCGGCGCTACATCGACAAAGCGGTGCATGCGGGATTCGCCGGCAACGCGGGGATCGTCCCACGCATTTGCTTGTCGCACGCGCTGAATTGCGGCGCGCCAGCGGTGCTCCGCTTCTTTGATCGCCGGATTATTCTCCAGCACGGTGCGCGTAACTTCGCCTAACGAGAGTCGCTGCGACGCACCGCCGTATTCACCGCCGTCAGCGGCGATCTGACTTCGAACTAATAAAGATGTAGCTAATAAGATTAAAAAAGTTGTTGTTTTCATTGTTCCAGGACTGCGGTTGACCCCGAATTCTTTCGGGGTTGAAGACCAGGCATGCCCGCAAATGGGCAGACCCCGGGCGTCAGCGGCCTTGGATCAGATGAGACGGATACAGATCAACGCGAGCGTCGGCGGCGAATGCGCGCCGGACACAGCGTTGGAAAGTAGAAGGTGTTGAGCGCCAAATTCCCGGCTCGGCGAAACTGCTGTGGGCAACGCGACCCAAGACGCGTTTAGTTTGTAGCTGGAATCAGCTTTCGCCAGCGGCTCCGATGATGGAGTCGATTTGTTCTCGGTTGAAACCGCGCAACAAGCCTTGTTAGCGCAGCACCCCGACTTACAAGCTCCTTCAGCTGGCGCACTGGAGAGGATGCACGATCGCGCAGAGAGACCTACCGTAGCTGCAACCAGCGCGGCAGCCACCGCCAGCGAAATTAGGATCCTGCTCAACATTGACTTGCGTATAGCACAAGTTAGACCGCGCGTCGAGAAAAGCGTTCATGACCTGGTGCTTCTACTCGTGCTCAGGTTCTTCCGCGCGATGGCTGGGGACCTCACTCGTTGCGTGCGTTTTCATTTGCATTTCGTCGATCATTTCGCGAGGAAGAAGATGACGATTTAACTCGCAATCATAAGAACAGAATTATGAAAACTGAAAATTTGGAACCTGTAGCAAGGAAACTGGTCGCCCCGGGAAAGGGAATCCTGGCAGCCGATGAAAGTTCGGGGACGATCGAGAAGCGATTGAAAAGCATCAATGTTCCGTCAACGGAGGAGAATCGTCGCGCGTATCGGGAAGTTTTGTTTACGACGAAGGGAGCGGGAGACTTCATCAGCGGCGTGATTCTTTTTGACGAAACGATTCGGCAGAAAACTCGCGACGGTCGCACTTTCGTCGAAGCGTTGGAGGAACAGGGGATCGTTCCAGGGATCAAGGTTGATAAAGGCGCCAAGGCGATGGCTAATTTTCCGGGTGAGAAAATCACCGAGGGCTTGGACGGCTTGCGCGAGCGGCTGGCGGAATATCGCCAGTTGGGAGCGCGCTTTGCCAAATGGCGCGCAGTAATCGCGATCGGCGACAAAATTCCCACGCGAACATGCATCGAGGCGAACGCGGAGGCGTTGGCGCGTTATGCAGCACTTTGCCAGGAAGCGGACTTGGTGCCGATCGTCGAACCGGAGGTCCTCATGGATGGCGCGCATACGATCGAGCGGTATTTCGAGGTCACCGAACAAACGCTACGAAGCGTTTTCGATGCGTTGGCTGAGCACCGCGTTGCTCTGGAAGGGATGCTGTTGAAACCAAACATGGTGCTTTCAGGGAAAGAATGTCCACAGCAAGCGTCGGTGCAGGAAGTTGCCGACGCCACGGTGCGCTGCATGAAACGCGTCGTGCCAGCAGCTGTTCCAGGTCTTGTCTTTCTTTCAGGCGGGCAAACGGATTTGCAAGCCACCGAACATCTCAACGCCATGAACCGCATCGAGGACTTGCCGTGGCAGCTGAGTTTTTCATTTGGGCGCGCTTTGCAAGCGCCCGTGCTCAAAGTATGGAAAGGGGAGGCGGCGAACGTAGCTGCTGCCCAACAGGCATTCCATCAGCCGCATGAAAAGCAATCAGATAAGTAAACTGTCTTTCGCAATATCGGCCGCGTGGTTTTTAGCTTCGGCTATGTCACTTCTCGGCCAATCACACCCAGGGACAACGATCCCTCGGGTGCCACAGATAACAATACCGTCTTCGCAGGGCGCCCCAGTTTCGCAGAGCACCCAGGTGAGGGAGGTCAGCAACGTTGATATTTCTGCTGGAATCAAAAGGCACATCAATAACGAGCGGAGAAGAGCCGCCGACAAAAAGTTCCACGTCAACTACCGAGGTAAAAACCTGGCGCTCGATTTGTTGAGGGTCCACGATGATCGGCTTTCCAGTCTGGGCGGCGGCAAATATTTCGCGTGCGTAGATATGAAAGGTTCCGACGGCAAAACGTACGACATTGATTTCTTCATGGCCGGCCAGCCCGGCAGCATGCAGGTCACGGAGACTTCTGTCCACAAGATCAACGGCAAACCGCTTTACAATTGGAAAGAACAAGGCGGCGTTTGGAAAAAAGTGCGCGTCT
>QHOV01000068.1 GCA_003218885.1 Verrucomicrobiota bacterium
GTAAAGAAAATGACAGACATGTTTTCCAACCCGCGGATCAAGCGCGTTGACGTTGGTCTCCATCTCCAAGTCGGAGAGATTGTACCAGCTGATCTGCTCTTTGGCCTGATGGTACGCCCGCTTCCGCTCTCGCTCGGACATCTTCTTCCAGACACGGGATGTGGAAAGCGGGGCTTGGGAGACGTAGTCCATTAAACGGTCGTACCCGGAATGGGCCGAATGGTGCATGGTGCGCACATTGACGAAATGAATCTTCATCCTGCCTCCGGCTCTAAATAACGGTGACTCGCTCAGTGCTTATCTCCGACCGGAATAGATCGATGCTCTCGGCTTCCTCGATTTCCGCGGCAAATTGCTTCACGCGAGAACTTGACCTTGAAGACCCACTCGGGAGCTTTACCCCGGACGCCGGTAAAGAAATGGATGACACCCATCAGGATGCAGAACCCCTTGCGCCGATAGTCTGCGTCACCACTTCGTTTCAGCCGATGATAGAATTCCCGGCTATCACTGAAAACTTTCCGGTACAAGACGAACCTCCGGTCCGGGAAGTTCTTCCAGACATAGAGAAGGCTGTTGCGAAAGAAGTAATAGCAGTAGACCGCAGAGAAGTTCCCGTCGAAAGCAGCGGATACCTTGTGCCACAGTTTGGCCTCTGGCACGAATAAGATTTCGAAACCTCGCTTGCGGATTCTGGTGCAGAGATCAAGCTCCTCGCAGATCAGGAAAAAGTCGCGGTCGAAAAATCCAACTTCGCGCAGGACCGATAGACGCAGGAGCATTGCGCAGCCGGTGATCCATTCAACCGCAGCAACAGATGCGTACACGGTGCCGTCATCCCTTACGCCGTAGCCAATATGCCCTCGTGCCAAGGTCTCGTAATCCAAATGTCCACCGGCTGAGTTGATGATATCGGGCCGCTCGTAGAAGTATACCTTGGGGCCTAGTATGGCCGCATTGGGGTTTTTCTCGGCTTGAGCGACCAGGGCGGTCACTACATTGGTGTCCGTAGTCGTGTCGTTGTTCAGGACAAAGACGAAATCGGCTCCACACTCCATGGCGTGGTGGATGCCGACGTTATTACCTTCTGCATAGCCCAGGTTCTCGCCAGTCTGGATGAAAGTGACATCAGGGAAGGCCGCCTTAATCGCCTCTTCGGAGCCGTCTGTGGACCCGTTGTCAACGACAACGATCTTCCGGTTGGGATAACTTACAGACTGCAGGCTTGTGAGGCACTCAAGAGTATCCGGCTTGCCATTCCAGTTTAGAACTACGATGTGGACGCTTGGCAAATTCATCTCTGTTATGGCTACCAGGCCGTTTTTCTCATCCAGCGCTCGGCACGCGTGTCAACAATATTTTCGCCCACTACAAATTGAAACTCTCCAATTAGAAAGTTCTGGATTGGAATTTCCCATCAACCAGGTCACGATGCCGGAATGCAAGTCGTGACCATTATTGCCCGAGTTTTTCTGGGGCTCATCTTCGTAGTCTTCGGCTCGAACGCGTTCCTGCGTTTCCTTCCGATGCCGCCGCTTCCGCAAGGTGTGACAGGTGAATATCTGCACGCCTTTTTTGCCAGCGGCTATGTTTACGTCATTGGCGGCTTCCAATTCATCGGAGGGCTGCTTGTGTTGATCGGCCGCTTTGTTCCGCTCGGCCTAACAATTCTCGGAGCCATCATCGTCAACATTTGGGCGTTCCACATTTTGATGGCGCCCGAGCCCGCTGGACTGGCGCCGGCATTCGTCGTCACGCTTCTTGAATTGTTTCTTGTCTGGCGCTACCGCGACGCGTTTGCGGGTATTGTGCGTCCCTGATTCCGGATTATGGCTACAGAAAACTACGACAGAGCACTTCACGTCGTCGTGCGCGGCGGCGCCGACAGTTTCAAGCAGGAAATCACTGCGGGTAAACATCACCTTGTCGCCGATGAACCCGCGAGCGCGGGTGGCGGCGATGCCGGGCCCGATCCGTACGATTACTTGCTGGCAGGTCTTGGCGTCTGCACCTCTATGACCGTTGGTCTTTATGCGCGCAGGAAACAATTACCTCTCGAAAACATTAAAGTTTCACTCTGGCATTCGCGTATTCACGCGAAAGATTGCGAGGAGTGCGAAACCAGGGAAGGAATGGTGGACAGAATCGACGTCGAAGTTGAATTGACCGGTGCGTTGAGTGCGGAACAGCACGCGGCGCTGATGGAGATCGCGGCAAAGTGTCCCGTCCACCGCACACTCACATCGGAGATCAACATCAGGCTGCGATCGGTTGAGAACTCGCGAACATAAATAGACTAGCCGCGACCGTCCCGTTTTGTGCTTTACCGCTGCGGGTAGGAAAACTATTAATGAAAATGGTCGGTTGAGCGGAGAACTAAACGACATGACATCGCTGACTGCGTTGCTCTCGAAATGGCCGCTAGTTCGGCAAATTCGTGAACGCAAAGATGGAACCGGGCTGGAGGCGATGTCGGAAAAGACGCGCGCCATGCATGCGCGCACGGACGACGCGCAGGTCGCGCGCTCGATTTGTCCGTATTGCGGGGTCGGTTGCGGCCAACTCATTTATCACAAGGACGGGAAGCTGATTTCGATCGAGGGCGATCCGGAAAGCCCGATCAGTCAGGGAAATCTTTGCCCAAAAGGCGCCGCCTCTTATCAGTTGCTCACTCATTCCCGTCGCGAAACAAAAATGAAATATCGCGCGCCGCGCGCGAAGAATTGGACGGAAATCTCGCTCGATCGTGCGATGGACATGGTGGCGGATCGCATTTGGGAATCGCGCAAGCGCACATTCGTCAAGTTCGCCGCAGCGAATCCGTCCGGTGGCGGACAAATGGACGGATCGAATATCAATCACACCACAGCGATCTGCCATCTCGGTGGCGCCACGCTCGATAACGAAGAAAATTATCTCATAAAAAAACTTTTCACCGCCGGCCTGGGCATGGTCTGTGTGTCCAACCAGGCGCGGATATGACATAGCAGCACGGTGCCCGGTCTGGGCGCCTCCTTCGGCCGCGGCGGAGCTACGACCGCGCAACAAGATCTCGCCAACGCCGATTGCATTTTGATCGAAGGCTCGTCGATGGCCGAAGCGCACCCGGTAGGATTTCGATGGGTGATGAAGGCGAAGGAGCGCGGCGCGACGATCATCCACGTCGATCCGAGGTTCTCACGCACGAGCGCCTTGGCGGATATCTGGGTGCCAATCCGTGCCGGCAGCGACATTGTCTTTCTCGGCGGCCTGATCAGGCACATCATTGAAAACGACCTGTTCTTTCGCGATTACGTCGTCCCTTACACGAATGCCTCCTGCATTTTGAGCGACGAATATCGCGACCCGGAGGACAACGGGGACGGTTATTTCTCAGGCTGGAACGAAGAAAAGCGCGCTTATGAAGGCGACAGTTGGCTTTACAAGGGCGGCGATCTGAGTCGCCCGCAGCGCGATCTCACATTGCAGGATCCGCAATGTGTCTTTCAGAAACTAAAACGACATTTCTCTCGCTACACGCCGGAGATGGTGGAGAAAGTCTGCGGCGTCCCGCCCGATCTTTTTCATAAAGTTGCGCATGCGCTTGCTGCCGCATCTGGCCCGGAGCGAACGGCTGCAATTTGTTACGCGGTCGGGTGGACGCAGCATTCGAAAGGCGTGCAGATCATTCGCGCTGCATCGATTTTGCAATTGCTGTTGGGAAATATCGGCAGGCCCGGCGGTGGAATTCTCGCATTACGCGGTCACGCTTCGATTCAGGGTTCGACTGATATTCCAACGCTTTACGACATTCTGCCCGGCTACCTGGCAATGCCGCGCAAGGGCGACGAGACGCTTCAGCAGTATCTCGAGAACTACACCAAAAAAACCGGGCTCTGGGTGGACTACCCCAAATACATCGTGAGCACGCTCAAGGCTTATTACGGAAAGCGCGCGACCGCAGAGAACGATTTCGGCTACGGTTGGCTTCCCAAACTTACCGGTAACCATTCCTTCTTCGAATACCTCTACGACATGCTCGACGGAAAAATGGAAGGCATGTTTCTGATGGGACAGAACCCGGCAGTCGGCGCGCCCAATTCGCGGCTCCAGCGAAAAGCGCTGTCGAAACTGAAATGGCTGGTCGTGCGTGAAATGGTCGAGATCGAATCGGCAAATTTCTGGCGTGAATCGCCCGAGGTCGAGCGCGGTGAGTTGAAGCCCGAGGAGATCGAGACTGAAATTTTCTTTTTCCCAGCTGCCGGCCATGCCGAAAAAGAAGGCGCGTTCACCAACACGCAGCGATTGTTGCAATGGCGTGAGAAGGCTGTCAATCCGCCGGGCGATTGTCGATCCGATGCGTGGTTTGTTCATCAACTGGCGCTGCGTTTGATCGCGAAGGCAAAAGCATCGGATGATCCGATCGACGAGCCGCTGCGCGCTCTCGATTGGTGGTATCCGGAGGACGAGCTGGGCGATCCGCAAATGGAAGCCGTGCTCGCGGAGATCAACGGCTGGCACACTTTGGAAAT
>QHOV01000069.1 GCA_003218885.1 Verrucomicrobiota bacterium
AGTTGTGGGGACGTGGTTTAAGCTGGGTAGATGTACATTTGCTTGGCGCTGTGCTGTTGGCTGGCGCCAAACTCTGGACCCACGACCGCTCCCTGCACCGCGTTGCTCAGGAGTTAGGCGTGGCCTATGACGAACCTGAGTAGTCCGACCGCGCAACTCTGGCGCGCGTGCTAAAACGCGTCGTACTTGCAAAGACGCCCTAACTGGGTTCGATTCCTGCCCCAATGTCCAAGTTCCTCATCATTACTGAGAAGCCTTCGGTCGCGAGCGACATCGCCAAAGCGCTTGGCGGCTTCAAGAAAGGCAAGGACTACTACGAGAACGAGAAATACCTGATCTCGTGGGCGGTCGGCCATCTCTTTACGCTCGCCGTCCCTGCTTCCATGAAAGAACAGGACAAATGGGACATGAAGAAGCTGCCGATCATGCCGATGGAATTTGAGCTCGAGCCCGCGGAGAAAATGAGCGGCCGTGTTAACGTTCTTCGCAAGCTTATCAAAGACAAAAATGTTTCCGAGATCATCAACGCATGCGACGCGGGCCGCGAAGGCGAATTAATCTTTCGCTACATCACCCAATACGCCCGCACGAAAAAAACGATCAAGCGTCTCTGGCTGCAGTCGATGACGCCGGAGGCTATTCGCGATGCGTTCGCACGATTGCGCAGTGACGCTGAGATGCAACCGCTGGCCAGCGCCGCCCGGAGCCGAAACGAGGCGGACTGGCTCGTCGGTATCAACGCAACGCGCGCATTTACGTTGCGGCTAAGTGGCGGCCGCGGGAGCACCGTGACTTCACTTGGCCGCGTCCAGACGCCGACGCTGACTATCATCGTGGACCGGGAGAACAAAATTAAGGAGTTTAAGCCCCGCGAGGTGCACGAGATCATCGGCACTTTTCGTCCCGCAGTCGCGGAAAGCGAATATGCGGGGCGCTGGTTCGACGAAGAGTTCGAGAAAGAAGAAAGCGAAGTTGAGAGAACGAAGAGACTCCTGGCTCGTCTTCAATTGAATCTGCCCAATGCCGAGCAACGGCTTGATTCTGAAAACGGCTCGCTATGGGACGAGCATCGCGCCGCGCCGC
>QHOV01000070.1 GCA_003218885.1 Verrucomicrobiota bacterium
GAAACGCACGCTGCAAATCGCGCAGGCGCTTTACGAAAGGCACAAGGCCATTACCTATCCGCGCACGGATTCGCGCGCTTTGCCGGAAGATTATCTGCCCACAGTCAGATCGACATTGGGAAAGATCGACAATCCATTCGCGCGAAAAGTCCTCGACAATAATTGGGTCAAACCAAACAAGCGCATCTTTAACAACGCGAAAGTGGGCGATCACTTTGCGATTATTCCAACCGGCGCCGTTCCGCGGTCCTTGGACGATCACGAGCGCGCGCTCTTCGACATGGTGACCAAACGTTTTGTGGCCGTGTTCTTTCCGCCTGCGCAATACGAGAACACGACTCGGATCACGCGCGTGGAGGGCGAGCCGT
>QHOV01000071.1 GCA_003218885.1 Verrucomicrobiota bacterium
ACGAAGCCGCCGGCGCGCTACAACGAAGGGACGATTCTGAGCGCGATGGAAGCCGCGGGGAAACTTGTCGAAGACGAAGAACTGCGCGATGCGATGAAGGAGAAAGGACTCGGCACGCCCGCAACGCGCGCAAGCATCATCGAGACATTAATCTCGGCGCATTATCTGGTGCGCCAAGGGAAGGAGCTGCAGCCGACAGCCAAGGCAATCCAGACCATCACTCTTTTGAAAAGCGCGGTGCCCGAGCTAACCAGCCCGGAGCTGACTGGCGAATGGGAATTTCGCCTGCGCGAAATCGAGCATAGCAAGCTCACACGCGACGCGTTCATGCGCGACATCCGCGAGCTCACGAACGATATCGTCGGCAAAGCCAAACATTTTCATCCCGACGAGCACATGCCCGACACCGAGCCGTTCGGGCAATGCCCCAAGTGCGGTTCGCCCGTGATCGAACGATTCAAGAGCTTCACCTGCACAAATGAGGAATGCGACTTCACGATTTGGAAAACGATCGCCGGCCGGTTGCTGAGCCGTGACGAGTTCGAGACTCTCGTGCGCGACAAACAGATCGGGCCGTTGGGCGGCTTCCGCAGCAAGAAAGGCAAACGGTTTGATGCGGTGCTCAAGCTCAGCGACGAATTCAAGGCAGAGTTCGATTTCGGACCAAACGGTCAGGAGAACGGCGCTGCGAAGCCCGTGGATTTCTCAGGACAGGAGTCGCTCGGCAAATGTCCAAAGTGTGGCGGGCGCGTGTTCGAATTCGGAATGAGCTACATCTGCGAAAATTCAGTCGGCCCAAACAAAACGTGCGACTTTCGATCGGGCAAAATCATCTTGCAACGATCGGTTGACCGCGAGCAGATGAAGAAACTGCTCGAAACAGGCAGGACCGATTTGCTCGAACGTTTCATTTCGCGCAAGGGCAGGCCTTTCAAAGCGTTTCTCGTGTTGACCGACAAAAAAGACGTTGGTTTTGAATTCGAAAAGCGCGAACCGAAGCCGAAAGGAGAACGCAAGCCCAAAGAGCCTGCGCCGAAAATTGATTTCACTGGAATGGAATCAGTCGGTACATGTCCCAAGTGCGGTGGCAAAATTTTCGAAACTGAAAACAGTTATATTTGCGAACGTTCGCAGGCAGATCGAAAGGCCTGCAAATTCAAGCTGAGCAAAACGATTCTCGGCCGCGACATTCCAAAAGAGCAGGCCCAGAAACTTCTCAGCGCAGGAAAAACCGATCTCCTCGACGGCTTCATCTCAAAACGCGGACGCCCGTTTTCTGCCTATTTGAAACTTGAGGACGGCAAAGTCAGCTTCGAATTCCCCGAGAAAACTGCGCCAGCCAGCGAATCCACGCAAGCGAACATTAGCTAGCGTGCGGCTCGATTTGTTGTTGCACGTGGTGCACCATGGCCATGGCAGCGATCAGCACGACGGCGGCAATTACCTGGTGCAGGTGAAGGCTGGCATGGAAAAAACCCCAGGTGATGCAAACGGCAGCCAGCGTTTGCATCATTTCGAAATAACCCGCCGTCGATGCGCGCGTGAGACGCAGGCCTTGAAAATAAATCAAGAGCGGAATCCCGCCTGAGACTGACGCGAGGAAAAACAGCAAAACGATCGCCTTCATCGCGTGCGCCCGCGCGGCCATCGGCCACAGAGCTGCGCCGGTCAGTTTTCCATAGGCCAAAAGAATTAGCGTCATGCAGGTGAGCCCAACAACGATACGCATGCTCGATGCGAGGCGAAGTGACATCCCAATCATGACGCCGCGTCCAGCAACGGTTGAGAGGCCCCAAAACAGCGCACAGATCAGTGCGTAGCCAGTGCCAAGGTTTAACCCGGCGCGCTCGAAAGAGACGCCGATCATGGTTGGATGCGCAACAGAAACGAAAATGCCGGCGATGATCGCGACGCCGGCGTAAAAGAAAAAGCGCCGGGCAAGCCGGTCACCAAAAAGCAGAAACGCGCCGATGGTTGAAATAACGGGCTGGATATTCAGGATCACGTTCACGACGGTTGGATTCCCATATTTCAGCGCGAGCGTGAAGAAGATGGTGCCCACAGCAGACCCGGCGAATCCGGAGAGAAGCATGTAGCCCCACGTGCGCGCGCTGACTTTAGGAATCTCTTTCATGCGCGAGATCAGAATCGGCAGGAAGAGGATGAGGATAAAAACGTGTTCCCAAAAGACGATCACCTTGGCGTCGAACAATTCATTTAGTGGAATGCGCCACGCGCTTTCGGTGCCCCAGAGCGCAGCGCCAAGGCCGACGAGCCACGGACCGTAGGTTGCGCTCTTTACTGTGCGCTGTTGCATCGAATTGGGTGTAGCGTCTGCCCATTGATGCGTCAACGCGACGGTGGCGGCATCGCCCGCGGCGAGCACGGAGTGACGCGCCCTACCAAATCGCTCGATCACTTGTATGAGGAAAAAGATGGAGACAACCCTAAAGAAGGATTGACGCCACAACTTATGGTGTGCTAATTAGCGCTTCAACACTATGCGTTGCCCCAAGTGCGGGTCTCGGGATGACAAGGTCATCGATTCCCGTCAGTCGCGCGATAGCTCCAGCATCCGTCGTCATGAAGAAATCGAGCGCTCGGACCTGCGCGTGGTGAAGCGTAACAGAACACATGAACCGTTCGATCGACGCAAACTTGCCGCCAGCATCGCGAAAGCTTTTGAAAAACGTTCGACCAGTCTTCTTACCCTGGAGGATATGGTGGACGAGATTGTGCACGAGCTGGAAACGAGCGGGCGCGAAGTTCCGTCGTCGGCGATTGGCGCCAAAGTGCTCGAAAAACTGCGGGCGATCGACGAAGTTGCCTATTTACGTTACGCCTCGGTGTATCAGCGATTTCAGGATGTCGATGAATTTGTAGATGCCGTTCACACCTTGGGGCGTCGCATAAAACCCAATGCGCTTCAGCGGGAACTCTTCCCCCCTGAGACAGCACAGAGTTCCACGGCAGCATCGCGCAACATTTCGACGAAAAAGCATCATGGTCGCGTTTAAAGAAGAATTTCCGTATCTCCGCACGGAGTCGGGGCAACTTTTCGAATTCAATCGCGATTGGCTTCACGCGGCAATCACGCGTGCGGCTGACGAAGCCGGTTATCCCAGCTGGTGGCTCACCGATCACGTGACCGAAAGCATTGCTTTCTACCTGCATCTGCGAAACGACGAAAACGTGGTCGCATTCAGTCAGCTCTCACAGACTGTGCGTTACGTTCTGAAAGCGATCGGTTACAAGGAGATTGTGCCGCATTTTGCGCCTTCGCCGCCGCCCATTTCCATATCGTTGCTGGACATCGCCCACCATGCCGGCGCAGGTTATGAACTCGCGTTTTTTGGTCTTTTAGAAAAGCGAATCAGCGCCTTGATTGCAACCGGTGCCGATAATCTTCAGCTTTGTTCCCTCCAATCTTGTGTGAAGCACCTTCGCGGCGTCAAAACATGGACGCGCGCCTGCGATGCGCTGCGCGAGGAAATTGTCTGCTTCGTCCGCGAAAGATTAACAGCGACGGCTGATTTTCCGCGATTGGATTGTTCGTTGCGTTGAAAACTTTCGCCTGACTCGCCGACACCGCTACACCTTTCGCATTTGAATTAGCGTCAGATTGCGCAGATTTACACCGACCCATTATCCGAGATTCCAAGCTCACGAAATGTCATGACCATCTTCGAAAAAATCATCGCACGACAAATTCCAGCCAAAATCATTTGGGAAGATGACGACGCAGTCGTTTTTCATGACGTTAATCCGCAAGCGCCCGTGCATGTGCTGATCGTGCCAAAGAAGGTCGTTCCGCGGCTCACGGAGGCGACGGATGACGACCGCGCGCTGCTCGGCAAATTGCTTCTGGTCGCCCGCGACATGGCCAGGAAACTAGAATTGTCGAGCGGCTATCGCGTCGTGATTAACTGCGGCCCCGACGCGGGCGAAAGCGTCCCGCATTTGCACGTCCATTTGCTGGGCAAACGCGCTCTTGCCTGGCCCCCGGGATAAGGCGGCTACTCACGAACAAGCGCCCAGTCGATTCCAATGATCCGCTTGTCCGCAAAGCGTCTCAGCGATTTTGGAAAGACGAGATAACTTGCGCCTTTTGCTTCTTTGAAGGCGGCAATTCCGAAGTGTGTCCCGCTCTCGCTCTTTTGGATTGTCATAACCCGATTGTTCTTTATTTGCGCTTGGAGGCGACGATCGGCTGACGGCTTTTGCCAAAGCGTGTAAACGTGCGGCCTACCGCACTTTTCAACCACCTCCGAGAAGCGAGCCGTTTTAACTTTCAGGAGTTTCATGACTCAATTGTAGTCGGCGCGCGCGGTGGCGCCCTATCTGAGCAAAAAAGTCCGCCAGAGAACTACGGCAAGGAGGATCAGACTACCGTTGCTGCATTCCTGCCCTGGCGGGATTCGTAAGTCCTCAATCCATAGCCCCTGACGGAGATCAAATCTTCTCGCAAGAATCGCGACGCGCAACTGCGAACCCTTTCAGAAAAAAATCGGCGCATTGGCAAGGCACGATGCTTCTGATTGCATCGGCAGCGTGAAATGGCTCGCTATTGCTCTGCTCGCTTTTCTTTTTGCCGCAACAAACTCCTGCACAACCTTGGTTAACCGACGTGATCTTTACAGCCCGGAGCCCGGGCCCGATTCATTGGAAGCTGCCCGCCAGTGGTACGGGATCACGACCACAAGCACGGACCAAGACAACTAGAACAAGGTCACGCGGAGAAGCGTTGCCGCCGCCGAACCAATACTAAACCGACGAAAAGTAACGCGCAGTTGTTAACCGAACGGCAAGTTTGCCTTAACTCGTGCCACATCCGTATCGTCCACGCGAGCTGCTTTGCTCAGCCGGCGTTTGCGCTTTGCGTTTTTCGCCGCCAACAAATGACGTCGCGAAGAGTGGGCTCGTAACACCTTGCCGCGTGCCGTGATTTTAAATCGCTTTGCTACTGATTTACGTGTTTTGCTTCGCGCAATTGGCTTCGGCATAAGGCCGGAAAGGTAATTCGCGCGGAAGCAATGACAAACTGTTTATTGCCGCAATTGGCGTTTCACAGAATGGAGTCGGCGGGCGCCGAGCGACATAGACGGGAAGCCCGAGAGGTGAGCGAGTGGCGCGAGCGAATCAAACGCTCTACAATTTTCCGCATGGAAAACGCCTTCACAGGAAAGCCCCACGTCATCATCGTCGGCGCAGGTTTTGGCGGGCTTGAGGCGGCGAAACACTTTGCCTGCGAAAATATGCGCGTCACTGTGATCGACCGCACAAATTACCATCTCTTCCAACCTTTGCTCTATCAGGTCGCGACAGCTGCACTCTCACCGGCTGACATTGCTGCTCCTGTGCGCGCAGTCTTGAGCAAATGCAGGAATGTGGAGGTGATCCTTGCGGAAGTGCAGTCCGTGGATGTCGATGCGAAAAAAGTGAAAACGGTCGATCTGGAAATCGATTACGACTATTTGATTCTCGCGACCGGCGCGCGACATTCCTATTTTGGCCACAACGAGTGGGAAAAACTCGCCCCTGGATTAAAGAGCCTCGAGGACGCGGTTGAGTTGCGCCGCCGGATTCTTTTGGCATTCGAATACGCCGAAAAAACTACAGATGAATCGGCGCGCCGTGCGGCGATGAACTTCGTCATCATCGGGGGCGGACCAACGGGTGTGGAAATGGCGGGCGCGATCGCAGAAATCTCACGCTACACGCTGGCCAAAGATTTTCGCCACATCAATCCGTCGGAGGCGCGTGTGATTCTCATAGAAGGCGAGCCGCGTCTCCTGGCTGCTTATCCGCCGGATTTATCGGAGAGCGCGCGGAAACAATTGGTGGAGCTCGGTGTAGAAGTGCGCACAAGCATACGGGCAACAAATCTCACTGAAGCTGGCGTGCAAATTGGCGATGAATTTATTCCGTGCCGTGTCAAGATCTGGGCCGCCGGCAACAACGCGTCGTTCGTTGGGAAAACTCTGGGCACCCCGGTTGACCGGGTCGGCCGCGTTGTTGTGAACGACGATCTTACGATTCCTGGGCACCCGGAAGTGCAGGTGATTGGCGATCTGGCGAATTTTCCGCAGCAGACTGGAGAGCCTTTGCCCGGAATCTCGCCAGTGGCGATGCAACAGGGCCGTCATGCCGCGCGCAACGTCCTGGCGATAATAAAAGGTCGTAAACCGCAACGCTTCCGTTATAGGGACAAAGGCACCATGGCGACGATTGGAAGGAACAAAGCGGTCGCAGATTTAAAGTTCATCCACCTGAGCGGTCTCCCCGCGTGGCTCGCGTGGCTATTTGTGCACATTGTTTTCCTGGTCGGTTTCCGCAATCGCTTGCTGGTCCTGTTTCAATGGGCGTGGGCGTATTTAACTTTCGACAAAGGCGCGCGATTAATCACGCGAAACTTTCAATCGGAACAACGGCCGGCGGCGTAGTGAATTGCCAATTGTCAATTGCCAATCCGTTACATCCGCGGATTAGCGTCCATAATCTTCAACGAAAAATCCACGTCAACGTCGCCGCGCTCCACAAGTTCGCCGCAAAGGTCCTGCGGCATTGTTTGCAATTGCGAAAGAGGAAACAAACGGATTTGCAGGAATTGCGCGAGGTCTTTGTCTGGCTGATCTCGGACCGGCGAATGTCGCTTCTGCATCGTCAATTTCTTGGGCAAACGGGTCCGACTGACGTGCTAACGTTTCGACACGGCGAAATTTTTATCAGCGCCGAGACGGCAAAACGGCACGCTCGTTTGTTTGGGAACTCGATTATGCACGAGCTTCAGCTGTATATCATCCATGGCCTTTTACATTTGCACGGATTCGACGACCGAACGCCGGCGGAGGCACGCAAGATGGCGCGGAGACAGGAAAAAATTCTGAGCGACTGTAGCGGCGCTCTGTGAGCGCCGAAAAATGCCGCGCAGCTGTTGTAATCTGCAAGCCCGCATCCGCAGTCACAGATCGGCGTTACACGTTTGAACTGAGGGCGCCGTATGTTAGCCTTTTAAGCATGAGTTGTGGGCCACGGCGGGATGGCGGATGCCTGGCGCAGATCAAAGAAACAAAAGGGATCGCTCACGTCTCAAACGAGAAGACGGGATCCATAACGACGGCCGAGCCTACGATCGAAAAAGAAACCCGTTCGGAAGAAGAGCTCGATCTTCCGTGGCAAGTGGTAGTGCATAACGATCCCGTCAATCTGATGAGTTACGTGACCATTGTTTTCCAACGGGTCTTCGGTTATCCGCGCGAGAGGGCGGAGAGACACATGTTGGAAGTGCATCACAAAGGGCGATCGATTTTGTGGAGCGGCATGCGTGAGCGCGCCGAACTTTATGTGCAACAGCTGCACGGATATCTTCTGCTCGCCACACTGGAGAAGGCTTGTTAGTTATGGAGATTCGCCGCCGCAAGGACCAGATCGAAATCTCCGAACTGGACCCGTTTCTCGC
>QHOV01000072.1 GCA_003218885.1 Verrucomicrobiota bacterium
GCCGTCTGAACCTGGGTAATTCTGATCGCGAAGGTTCAGCAAGCAGACGTGGCCCAAGGCCTGGGAACCGAAGCCGCTGACTTCGATGTCATATTTGAGGACAGCGAACGGCTCACTGATCTTGTCGGGCGCCGGCTCAAAGAACTGGTGCTGAAATTGGAAGCACGGCCCCCAAGTGAGAATGCAGCCGACATTGAGCCCTTCCCCTTTGACCTGGAGGAACATGTCCCGGCCCAAAACCCCCTCGGTTGGGATGGTGTAATGGGCGCAGCCGGCCGCGTGAATGTGATGGTCGCCGCTAAAGTATCCGTACTGGGCCGGGTTCACCCAGCGCTGGAGCTGCACGTCAAGGTGCGCTGGCCCCTGTGCCGGGATCTTGACCGTGCGCTCTTGCAGGTGGTACTCCGGTCCTCGGCTGGACTGCATGATAAATTCGCCGGGCGGCAAGAGCACGATGTCGCCATCGGCTCGGTAGATCTGTCGCTGGAAAAACAAGTCCGGGGCCAGCCGTTTGGCCTGTGGAGGATAGACGTGGCCGGTCTTGTCCCGGAATGTGAATCGTCCGCAAGAAGGTTGGCCGTCATAGTCCTTGACTGAGAGTTTCACGGGAATCGCCGGGCGGACATCGAGGAGTACCGGCGCCTCGCTCCGGAAACCCAGATCCTGGGTTCCCTGGCCAATGTCGAAGCCCAAGGTCGCCTCGCGTTTGCCCGCCTCGCTGCTGTAGATAAGAGCAATGGCGTACTCCACTTTCAGGCCGCTCAGCTTGGCGGTCATGGGCTGACTCGTGAACATCTCCACGGACAGGAAACGGTCCTTGTCTCCTCGGGTGTTTTCGTTCTCTTTGAGCGGCAGTTGATCCTGGCGGGTCATGCTGAGAGTGGCCACGCCGGCATAGACCGGCCCGGACTGCGGGCTTTTGATGCGTAGCGCCTCGGTGACGGTGCTGTCGTTGATCACCTTGACCAGGACCGGCGTGAACCCCGCCTGCTGGAGAACCGCAGGGGCTGGGCCGCGTGCTACCTTGACACGCGATTCGGGATTTAGAGAAACGACCAGAAGGACATGGGGATCGAGCAGTTGTTGGAGCTTGTGAGCATCGCGGGCATCGGCGGCGGATTTCAGAGCTGCGGAAGTTTCGGCCGACATGGGCGCGCCCAGGTACTCGAGCGCCTCCACCAACCGCTTGACGTTGGCGGCCAACGGCTGACCCTCAACCTCGATGGTTTCCAGTTTCTGAGCGCGGACGGCGGGCACAGCCAACCCGGCCAGAACCAGAAAGAGGACTGCTGCAGCAGAAAACCTTGGGCTAAGCATGGCTAAGCACTTTCTTGAGCTCATCACCGGCCTCTCGTTTCCTTTTGGCTGATCAAGAATGTGATCAAGTCAATGAATTCATCGGTACTGAGCTGTTTTTCAAGCCCTTCCGGCATGGTGCTGATCGGCTGCGTCTGCCGTTCTTCGATCTCGGACTTGATAATTTCATGCTTCTGGCCCTGGTTATCAGCCAGGGTGAGCAGTTTTTCCGTCTGGGTAATGATAATTCCGGTCAGGACGCGACCGGATTTGAGCGTTATCGTGCTGGTGTCAAAGCCCGGCGCGATGGTCCGGCTCGGCTCCAGGATTGATTCGATAATGTGAATAGGCGAAAACCGGCTTCCCAAGCCGGTTAGCTCCGGGCCGATCCGTTCCCCTTGATCGCCCAGGCGATGGCACTTGATGCATTTTCCCTTTTCGACATCGAAGAACAACTTCCGACCGCGTTGGGCATCACCGATCCTTGTCAGAGCAGCCTGGGTGAGCTTTTCATGCTCGGCGCTCGAGCTCTTGCGCCGAAAGCCCAAATGAAACTCAGCGTTCCTCTTGGTCGAGAGGGGAGAGACCACGACGAGAAGTCGGTTCGTGCCTTTGGCAAGAGTCGCGGCGAATCGCTCGGAATCTGCCTCCGAGACCGCGTGTTGATCGCCCCGATGGATTGTCTGGCCGTTGAGGAACACCTGGATGGCCCCACGGCTCGATGCCGAGAATTGTACCGCGGTGGCCTCGGAAACTACAACATCGGTGTAAGCAAGCCAAGAACCATCCACACCCTTGGCTGCGGCCAACTTAATCCGCGATTCGCTGCCTTGGGCAAAGACCGTCTCCCGACGAACAGATGCCTCATTCGCTTCCTTTGTATCAGAGACAGGCCTCGCAACTCGCTTGATGATTTGGCTTGCGGAACTGCTCACGACCGGGCCGACCACGTTCCATCGTACCAGCGTGCCGTGGTTTCCCTGTAACTCGGCTACGGCACGGTCCAATTCCGCCTGCCGGTGGTCCGGCAGGTCTTGTTGATTCCTCCAAGTGGTCAAGATCCGAATTGCCAGGATAAGTATCTCTGCGGACAAGCTTCGCTTTCCCAGGTCGCTGACGACTTCGGCCTGCTCGGACCCACCCAAATCGCCCACGCATGCCAGCGCCGTCAAATCGGTTTGCTGATCGGTCAGGGCGGCAAGGGCCAAAGGCAAAGCTCGCCGTTCACCGAGCTGCCGTAACGACTCAAGGCTGGCCCGCCGAACTCCTGCATCCGTATCTCGGGCTAGTCTCAAAAGGGTATCACTTGCGGCCCGGAGCTTTAGTCGACCGGCCGCGGCCGCCGCCGCCCGGCGCACACCGGAATTTTGGTCTTTCAGGAGCTCTCGCACCGGCTCACCCGCCTCCGGTGCTTTGAGCTTGGCCAGAGCTTCAACCGCCGCTGCCCGCACTTCGGCACTTGGCGAGCTTGCCTTATCAAGCAATAAGGGCACAGCTCCACTTTTAGGTCTTTTACTGATCAGGCTGAGAAGGCTGGCCATGACGGGGCCATCCTCGGTGCTTTGAGCCAGATCACGGAGCTTGCCTTCGTTCGCTTCATCCAAGTCTGCAGCCAACAGGGCCAGCGCCTCCAGGCGGTTGGCAACCGTATGCTCCTTGGACGTGACGATTGCGGCCAAGTATTCCTGCGTTTCCATTGCCGGTCGCTCGCGCAAGGAACTGAGAATGGCGGCAACGTGGTCCGCATTCCTCTCTTCGCGCAGCCATCGGCCCAGGGTGGCAGATCGCGTTGAGATCTTCTCCCGTTGCATGCGCCGCAGAACGGCCAACCGAAGCGACTGGTCCTTATCGCCCAGCACGCGATCCAGTGCCTGCTCAATAGCTTCGCTGCGTTCCCAGGACACGGTGTTGGCCGGGCGAGGTGGCGGACAGTAGCCCCAATAAACCCAAGGTCCCGGCTTCTTGTAGACACGGCTCAAGCCATCCGCAAGTTCAAAACCCCGTCGGGCATCCTTCTCCGCACCAAGCCGTTCGATGACTCCATCCACCAGCTCAGGCACGAACTGATCGGCCATTGCCCGCAGAGCTAAGGCCCGGATCGGTTTGCCTTCAGGCTCGTCAAGTAGTTTCAAGAGGGCGGGCCAGTTTTTCGACCGACGCAGGGTCTGTTGGGCAGCATGGGTCAGCGCCGGGTTGATTTGCACATAATTCTTTTCAAGCCAAGCCGGACTGTCGGCCCAGCCCAGCCGTCCCAAAGCCACGCAGACTTCCAGAAGAATACCTGGGTCGCCGCCCTCGGCCAGACTCGCCAAGCGTCCTGCCATTTCGTTGTCTCCGGGTCCCGCATCCAGACGATG
>QHOV01000073.1 GCA_003218885.1 Verrucomicrobiota bacterium
CTTGGGATGAGTCTGGCAAGTGCAGCCGCGCTTTTGGCAAGGAAATCCGATGTGATCTTTGGAGCTCAGTCATCAACGACACCAACAATGGCTATGAACACGACTTTAAAATTGGGCGGCGACCTGGCGGTCAATCGGCTGGGCTTTGGCGCCATGCGTATTACCGGGGAAGGCATTTGGAGTTGGCCACCCGATCGAGAGAACGCGCTCAAAGTTCTCAGACGCGCAACCGACCTGGGTGTCGATTTGATCGACACAGCCGATGCCTACGGGCCGGACACGAGCGAATTGCTCATAGCAGAAGCGCTCCATCCTTATCCAAAAGGAGTCGTTATCGCGACAAAAGGCGGTCTGACACGACCGGGACCCGGTCAGTGGGTGCCAAACGGGCGACCTGAACATCTCAAACAAGCTGTCGAAGGAAGTCTGAAGCGGCTGCGCCTGGAGCGGATCGATTTGTATCAATTGCACACTGTGGATCCCGAAGTCCCCATTGAAGAGTCGCTCGGTGCGCTCAAGCAAATGCAAGATGCCGGAAAGATCAGGCACATCGGATTATCCAACGTTGATCCGGAAGAAATTGCGCGGGCGCGCAAGATTGTTCCGATCGTCAGCGTGCAGAACCGTTACAACATCGAAGACCGCAAATCGGAAAATGTTCTGGTTTATTGCGAGAAGGAGAATCTTGGCTTTCTGCCATGGTTTCCCATCGGGGGAGGCAGCGGTTTGAAACCTGAGAACCCAGTGAATCTCGCGGCAAAGGCCCACGGCGTCAGCGTCTACCAAGTCGCGCTGGCCTGGCTTCTGGCTCGATCGCCCGTCATGCTGCCCATCCCCGGGACGTCGTCTCTCGCGCACTTGGAAGACAATGTTGCTGCCGCCAAGCTCAAGCTGACTCCGGAAGAATGGAAAGCGATCGCCGCTTTGGCGGGCTAGGCTAGGATCAGACCTCGGGTGTCAGACGGCAGCAATTGTTAGTGACCCGGTCTGAGGAATGCAGCTACACTTCCGCGGCTTTTACAAGCCGGGCGTCGGAGTAGGAGTCGGTGAAAATATGATAATGGGAGTGGGAGTAGGGCTGGCCAACACAATATTTGAGCCGCCCCCGCCTTCATTGGGCTCTTTTTTATAGGTAATGAATAGCGTTGCACCGCTCACTGGCGCGACCGTGACGTCCGCGGGACCTGCTATGATCACTAGATAGCCAATTTCTGGAAAATTTTGCGAGTTGCTCCCGCTGCTAAAGTCGATTCGCGTCGCGGTGAGAACAGTGGCAGTTCCGCCAGTTTCGGTGTCACCGCCGAGCGTGACCGCGACTACGCCGCGTTCAATGCCTCCTTCCTGTGAAAAATTCGTGATCTTAAGAAGGCGGTCGTCAGGCATATGAATCACGAGCGGCTCAGTTGTGATGATTTTGCTTCTGAAAGGGCCGGCAAAGACAACGCTCGTGAGAATCAGGAGAAAGAGAACAGCGGAGTATCGGCTAATGACCAGCTTCATGGTTCAAGACATACACACGCTTCGCGTCTTAGCCAACTGGAATGGGCTTGCGACCGGAAAAAAGAGCCGGCCAGATCAGCAGTCCCGGCTACAAATCACTCGACGGTCAGCGGTCCGTCGAAGATTGTGAGGCTGATCACTTCCGTACGTGCGATGTGCGGACCATGCCGCGTGCCTTTGGGCGCAAAGAACAGCGCGCCCGTGGTGTAAGTGCTACCGGATTCCTCCCATTCACCTGAGAGCACGTATGCCCATTCGTTCGCCGCCGGATGCGTGTGCGCTGGGATGGTGTAACCGGCCTTGAATTTGCGGAGGACGACGAGTCCGCCCGTGCTCTTGTGCTGATGCAGAATCATCAACTCAACGCCTTCGTATGGCCCCGGCTGCCAGGCTTTGTTTTTGCTTAACGCAACGTACGGAAACATGACTTCGTCGAAGCGGATCGCGCTCGAATTGCAAACGCAGCCGAGCAATTCACTGCAACACCCGACGCAGCGGAGCTAGCGCGACTCGGATCTTAACAAACGGCTATTTCATCTTCGACAGGATTTGTTCCATTTCCTGCCGGCGGAAGGCGCGCAAGGTCTGACCCCGGACGTTGCCGAACGCGCCAACTTTAAGTATGAACGCGCTCATCGTTTCGTCATCCGGCGCCTCGAACAGGACGACAACGTCGTAAGCGCCCATCGTCCAGAATTCCTCCACGATCTTCATACCCATTTTCTCCGCCTCAGCTATCGCAGCTTGGCCGCGCTTCACCGTGTCCTTGATGTTGCGAATACCTTGATCTGTAAACTGAATCAGCCCGACATAAGTAGCCATCATTGTTATTCCTTTCCTTGTAGTTGCACCTGAAAGATTATGGCAAATTCTCGTCCGCGCAAAAAGACCGAAGACTTGCTGCGCGACAACCGATCAAGGTGGATCGTACTTGTCCTCAAGACGATGCCGTTCGCCGTCAGGCGCAAGAACTTTCTTTTGAGCGCGAAACCCCAGGCGGCTGGCCGCAACCGGCAACACGTTGAGGACAACGCGTTCCAGCTTGCCAACATTACCTAGGCAAAGCGGCAGCGCGGGTTCCTTGCGCTCAGGCGGGGAACTCGCGCGTTCCCTCAGTCACTCCTCACTCGTCACTGTTGATGTCACTCGTCACTCTTCCGCTATGGTCGAGGCGCCGGAGTCGGGCGCGGCCTCGGCGTGGGTGAACATCTCCCGGTGCATGGGGTCGGCGTCGGTGTAGGTGTTGGCGTTGCTGTCGCGGTAGGTGTTGGAGTTGGCCCTGTCTGGATTTCCCATGCGCCACGCCCGTGGGTGGCGGCACCCAGAATGTGCAGGCTGCTATTGAACGCCACTTGAAAGACCTGAGCATTGGGAAACCCCGTGCCGACGCGGCTCCAGTTTACTCCCAGATCGGTGGTGGTATAAACGCCATCGTCTGCTCCGATGTAAAGCGTGCTCGGCGAGGTGGAATTGTCGATCTGAATGGACCAGACCGGCAGATTGGGAAGCGCGCCGCCGCCTGTTCCGCTGATATTCGTCCAAGTCATTCCGCCATTCGTAGTCCGGAAAACTTGACCCGCAGTGCTAAACCGGTTGACAACCGCGTAGGCGATGGAGGCATTGGCGGGATCGACCTGAATCTCATTGACTCTGGCGCTGCCTGCCGGCAGATCATGCTCCGTCCACATCGCCCCGTGGTTGGTGGTAACGAAAATTTGGCTGGTGGAGGCGAATTCTCCTCCAGTGGCAGCATAGATCGTATTGACATCTGAGGGAGCAATTCCGATTGCGTCTACATTATTTCCCCCACTGTTAAATCCGCCAGTCCCCGCTGTGGCGATGGCGGTCCAGAGGTCACCCGCGTTCGTGGTTTCCCACACATGGGTGGCGCCATATAGAACGCGGTCACCATTGCCCGGATCAACAGAGAAAGGAGCATAGAAATTCTGCGTGTTATCGGCTGACATGCCCGCGGTTTTAATTACCCAGTTATTGCCGCCGTCGTCAGAACGGCTGAAGAAATTCCCGGGCCCGAAGCTCGATACAGGAGCTTGATGATAGACCCGGCCGCCATTGGTGGGGCTGAATGTGGCCCGGCCGCCATCGCCGCCATCGGTCTCGGTCCAGAGTGGAGCGCCCGTGTAAAGCTCGGTGCCGTTGTCCTGGCTGCCGCCGATGACGATGTTGGCGTTAGTTGGGTGTAGGCCGATGCCTACGAACTGGATCGTGTTCAGCTCTCCGTTGACGTCGGTCCAGGATGGGACAGTGGGATCATCCAGGCGATAGATGCCGCCATCGTCGCCATCGAGCAGCTTGCCGTTGGCATCGAAATCAACCCCGTGATGATCGGCGTGGGGCGAGACCGCTACAAGGAAATGTGAGATGTCTGTCCAAGTCGCTCCGCTGTTAGTGGAGCGCAGCATGGTGTTGGTGCCGAACGCTCCAAACGCATAGACAATGGCCGAGCTTGTAGGATCGACATCGAGCGTAGTATCGTACCAGCCCTGGCTGGTCATGTAGTTCGGCGTTCCGGCCGTCAAGTCGGTAAAGGTGGCACCCGCATTATCGGAGCGCACGAATCTCGCCAGATGCCCGCCGGCGATGGTATTGTCCTCAGCTGCGATGTAGAGCACGTTCGCGTTGTTGGCTTTTGAAATCGCGACGGAAATTCTGCCGAAGGATGCTCCTACCGGCGCGGGCGGGGCATTGAGCAAAGTCCAGGTCGCGCCGCTGTCTGTGGATTTGTAAACGCCATTATCAGCGGTGCCATAGAGGTAACCGACCGCTGCATACACGGTGCTGGGCGTGTTTGGATCGACGACCACGTCCGACCACGGGTAAGTGGAGTCCTTGCCGTTGGCCATCGTCACGTTCGCCCAAGTCGAGCCGCCATCGGTAGTCTTGTAGACGCCGGTGATGCCCCCGGTGAAGATGCCGTTGTTGCCGAAGTTCGCCATCGCCGCGTAAGCGATATTGGCGTTAGTTGGATCGCCAGCGATCCGCGAACAAGTCATCCGATCCGTGTTAAACACGCCGCCGGGCCCCGTATTCAACGTAAAACTTGCGCCGCCATCGGTGGAGACCAGGATGCCCCGGCCAAAATTGGAATCCTCAGAGTTATTGGCTTCGCCCGTGCCGGCATAGATCACCAGCGGGTTGCTTCGAGCGATGGCCACCGCGCCCATCGATAACGTGCTCTGTATATCCGTTAACGCGGTCCAGTTTGTTCCGCCGTTGGTTGTTTTCCAGACGCCCCCGCCGGCTGGCGCCACATAAATCGTGTTGGCGTCCGTGGGATGGGCCGCGATTCCTGTGATGCGACCGCTCACATTTCCGGTACCGTAGCCGGCGGGGGCGCTGTTCAACGGCGCAGGGCCGATTGCCGTCCAAGCCACCGTGCTGAGCTGGATTGTCGGGAGCAATGGTGCCTGCAACGGTGGCAAAGACTGCGTCCGCGGCGTCCAAGGCGTCACCTGGTGGCGCTGGAGAACGGGCGCTTGAGTTCCAGTTCGCCCCTGATCTGTCGTGGCAGATACTGCCGCCGCAGAATCGGCCGGGCCGCCCGCGCCTGCTCTGGGCGCGAAGGCCCAGATCAGGGAGCCGAGTGAGATGGCGATAACCGCGCATGAAAGAAGGAACAACGGTACGCTACCGCGAAGAATGTAAGCGCGAATTTTGCTTTTCGTTTTCATAGACTCATCAAGCCTTCAGATTAAGTCCTAACAAATCGGCGCGATTCTGCCGTCTTTCGCCCGACAATGGCAAGACAAGTCTTACTGGAACCGTGAAAAACGGTTTGATCACGCCCTCTGCGCGATCGCACGGCTCGGGACAGCTTGATTTAACTTGCGCTAGCGTAGCGGCGAAGGTTACGACACTGGTTCGGTCACGCTCGTGGCGACCCATTGAACTGATCTAACGATGGAACCTGGCGAAGCTCTTGGCATTGCAGCACAGATCGCGGTCGCGTTGGCTGGTTTTGCCGGCGTGGTCGTCGTTTTTCGGCGCCAATCGATTCACGAATGGTCGCCGATCGATAAATTCCGGCTGCGACTTTTGTTGAGCAATTCAATCCTGCCACTGGGCCTTTGCATGATTGGATTGCTGTTGCTCACGATTAAACCGATGCCGCCAGGAAATCTGGAGATTGTGCAGCGGGTTCGCATTCGTGGTTTCTTTGCTGTTCGCGATTACGATGACGAAGATCCTTCGTCGTTTGGATCTGCGACAGATACAACGTGAGCGCACCACCCGGTTCGTTTTTTATCTGTTCGGAACCTTCGGGATAGCAGCAAACCTCTTGCAACTGTACAACACTGCCTTCCTCGGCGCATTCTGGCCATTCTTCGCAGGGATTGTCTTCCAACTTGTCACCACCATGCTCCAGTTTGCGCGGATGATTCTCTCGCCGTCTGAATAGAGTGGCGACTGTGTGGAATTCGATTCTAGCGTAGCGGCCTACAAAACCGGTTCAGTGTCGTGAAGCCGGCCATAATCGACGGTCAATCTGCCGCCGCCGTGCTCGGTATAGATCTCGACAAAGCGGTGGCCGAATTGAATATCGCGCCAGCTGTAGTCCTTCTGCGTTTGAACCGACGCTGCAATCACCGGGTCGATTCCAACGACCGATACGATAAATAGTGCACGGCTGGCGTTGAGAGATTCAACAGTCGCGCCGAGAAGCGGACTCTTCTCGTCGATCGTGTGCCGCAAAGTCAGCGCCGCGGGAAAGACCGTCAGCCGATCAAACTGGAGTTTGAGAACATAAAAGTAGCGGAAATCTCCGCCTTCGAGCAACGGTTCATCGCGTGAAAACATGATTCGGAACTCGGCCTCCACCATGCTGTGCTGGTTTTCGTTTCCGATTCGCACCATCAGAGTGGGCTTCCCATTCAACGCCGCGATGACCAGCGATTTGCTGAACACGACACGTGCGGTCGGGCGCGAAAAGCGCACGAAGATGAGGCCGGTCATCGTTGCGAGCAAAAAAATCCCCGTCATGATTTCAATCGTGCTGACGACGTGGGCGTACAGCGTTTGCGGATACATGTGGCCGTAGCCCACGGTGGCCAGTGTTTGCACGCTGAAAAAGAAGCAATCAAAAAACCAATGCCCACCAGTGCTGCCGGCGATACTGTTTTGCTGGAAACTGTAAAGCGCGGCGAATAGAAGATTGAGCCCGACGTAAAGACTGCCGACAAACGCGGCGAACTGCGGCCATTTTAAACCGAGTAGCCAGCGATAGACATCCCGCCATCTCCAAGCGTCCGTCCCCACTTTGACGAATTCGACCTGACCAGCGCGGATAGAAACGTGACTGGGCTTTCGCCTCATGTTCATCTAATCCGCGGCTGGCGGCAATTGGTCAACAAACTTGCCGATGGTCTTCAGGATCTCTTGATCGATATCTTCCTGCGTTTTGCGTGTTCCTTGAAGTTGGCGTTTAGGCACGCGCAAAGAATGGTCGCCGCCTTCAACGGTGTGCAAGAAATTTGGCGCTTTCATCTCTGCTCGGACGCGCTCCAGCAGGTCCAACGGACAAAGCCAGTCGCGCGTGCCTTGCACAAACAGGACCGGTGTAGTCAAGGCGTGTAGAACTTCTTCGCGAAGCTTTGACCTATCGCCCATGGCGCAGAGGGGGTATCCGAGACGAATCAGTCCGTCCACTCTTTCTTCGAGCGATACATGGCATCCGATGCGTCCACCCATGCTTTTCCCGATCAAGAATGTTCTTGCGCTCAGATGTTTCTCGCGCGCGTTGACAAGCGCTTCGCGATGGACTGCGATGAGTTTGGGCAAAGGATCCGGCCGTTTCCGACCTTCCCGCATGTAGTCATAATCGAAGGTCTCGACGTACCCGATCTCAGACAAACGCGACTTCCGGTTTTGCATCCAGGGGTGCGACGAAGGCGCTCCTGCGCTGGGAGCAAACAAGATTAAGGGTTTCATCCGTGAAAGTTTTTCAACGTCCAACGCCCAACGTCCAATTCAAGCAGTTGAGCATTCGACGTTGGGCGTTGGGCGTTTCCCGTCTCTTCTTATGGTGTCGATTCGAAGAATCGCCGCCGCTACTGCACCGTGACAAGCGTGCCGACTGGAAGTTCAGAGAAAAATCTGCGAGCAGCGTCTTCGGGTAGCCGGATGCAACCGTGTGACGCCGGGTGATCCGGCACGTATCCCGCGTGCATTCCAAAATCAAGACAGCTCAGTCGCATGAAATAGGGCATGTCCACATGGTAGATAGTGGAACGATGGTTGCGTTCCTTGTTGGTAATCACAAATTCGCCCCTTTTCGTCGAATAACCTGGTCGGCCAGTCGAACATTGCGTCCGATATACCGGCACACCATCCTTAACGAGGGCGACCCGTTGTAAAGCGAGGGAAATTTCGAGGCGCAACCGATCTGGCGATGGCCCGCCGCCGAGAAGAACTTGTGCGGCCCGCCAGTGACCCGTCTCTGCGGCAATATCCAACGCAGACATCTTATCCCGGCTCGTCAGCCGGTTCCGGTTGGCTCCCGCATCGAGCAGCGCGCGCAGGTAATCGTCCTGTCCAAGCCCCGCGGCAAGCATCACGACGGTAAGATTCCGGTCTTCTTCAACGTAACTGCGCAGCGACTTCGACGGCAGCAGCGCGAGAAAATCCTTATCGCAGCGCGAGGGAAGAACGGTGTTGGGATCTGCTCCGCAACCCAGAAGCGTGCTAAAAAGCGAGGAGTTGTTTCCCGCGAGCGAATAGGCAAGAAACGGCACGTTCCTGCCCTCAGGCGTCGGAGGCGTTGAATGTTTGCGAAGGAGCGATCGGATTTGGTCCTTGTTCCCCGCTTGCAGGGCTGCGGTCAGAGCGCGTCGCGTACTGGTTTTCCACTGCGGCATGAGCGGTAAGCGCTCGACCACGGTCTTGACGATCTCTGGATTTTCGCCTTCGAGCGCCACTCCCAGGAGATCCCGCCGGTCCGTGCACGTGGCTTCGGCATGAAGATTGGTTGAGCGTGCGAGGAGCAATTGAAAGATTTCCAGATTACCGTGCATCGCTGCCGCCATGAGCGGCGTAAAACGGTTCTTATCTGCAAGATCAACCACTGCACCGGCTTCAACGAGCCGGCGCGCCGTTTTCCAATCCTGTTGCGATGTTGCGATTAGCAACGGCGTGCGCCCTTGCGCATCGCGCCCGTTTGGATCGACGTGCTCGATCAGGCACAAGTCGATTAGCGAATCGCGTTGAATCGTGACGGCCCGAACCAGTTCCTCGGGCGAGATGGAGATACGCGCAGGCGGCTCGGGGCCAACGGCGATCGCCCAAAACAATACCAAAAGCACGACGCCTGCCGCAAAAACGAATCGCCTCTTAAACGCGCGCATAAAAAGGGTTGGGCCGGAAATTATACGAGTTTCGTCAAGGAATGTAGTACTTCCGCGACTAAACTGCGAGCGGGCCTTTGAGTAAGCTGGGATTGGACGTATCCAGTTGAACGTTGCATCTTGAGTGCTGTCCAAATTCCAACCGATGCGCTTATCCATTTTGACCCTGTGCGTTGCACTCAGTACATCGTTTGCGGCACAACCCGAGGCCGTCCCAACTTCCAGTGTTCCTGCTGCTGCGGCGGAGGCAGGCAAGGACGTTGTTCATCAATTGAACAACGCTTTCGCAAAAGTCTTCGAAACCGTGGCGCCTAGCGTTGTCATTATTGAGATTTCCAAAAAGAACGAAATCAGCGAGAGTTCGCCGCTCGACGACCTGTTCTTTCAAGGGCCGCCCGATGAAAACAACCCACGGCGCAATCCCGGCGCGCTGCGCCCGGTCCAAAGCGAAGGCTCTGGTTTTATCGTGCGGCCCGATGGCTACATCTTCACGAACTTTCACGTGGTCGAAGGCGCAGACAAAATCGAAGTGAAGTTGCAAGACGGGCGGAATTTTCCGGCACGGGTGGTGGGCACGGATGAAAAAACCGATATCGCAGTCGTCAAGATCGACGCGAAAGATCTGCCGGTCGTCCAGCTCGGCGACAGCGACGCTGTGCGCGTCGGGCAGTTTGCATTTGCGATCGGCGCACCGTTCAAGCTCGATTACACATTTACCTACGGCGTGATCAGCGGCAAAGGTCGGAGCAAATTGTTTCAGACGGGCGGCTACTCCATCTCGGATTATTTGCAGACCGATGCCTCAATTAATCCGGGCAACAGCGGCGGCCCCCTTTGCGATATCGACGGCAAAGTGATCGGAATGAACACTCTGATCAACGGCATGAACCGTGGGCTGGGCTTCGCCATTCCAATTAACATGGCAAAAGAAATCGGGGTCGAGCTGGTCGCTGGCCACAAAATCATGCGCCCCTGGCTGGGCATCCGGATCGAAACGCTGGGCGACGACCCGGCGATCCGCGATTTGTTTAAAGGGGCTGATAAAGGCGTCGTGGTGCGCACAATTGAAGCTGATGCGCCGGCTTCCAAGAGCGATTTGCGGCCGTTCGATCTAATTACCCATGTGGACGGGACGCCGATCGAAACCGACTCGCAGCTTCAGCATGAGATTTTGAAAAAGAAAATCGGCCAAAATGTCCAGCTGACTGTCTGGCGCAAAGGCCAGACCATCAAAGTCCCAATCAAAGCCGGCGAATTGCCTAACGAGATCACGCGAGCATCAAATGATCCCCCCCGGCCAGTTCAGCCCGGCCGGCAAGATGGCAGCAAATTTGGATTGCAGGTGCAGGAATTGACGAAGGAGGTTGCGGAACGCCTGCACCTTCCGGCTCAGCAGGGAGTGGTTGTAACAGACGTGGAGGACAACAGCATCGCCGCGGCCCAAGACATTCAGCGCGAAGATGTCATCACGGAAGTGGACGGTAAACCAGTCACGAGCCTGCAATCATTCCGTGAGGCCCTCAACAAAGCCGATCCGAAGCGCGGCGTCCTTCTGTACCTCGACCGCAAAGGCACTAAGACCTTCGCGGTGCTAAAAGCGGGCGGCTAGCTTTTTCGGCTGCTGATAATTACCAGCACGATTCCGCCGACTAAACAAATTCCACTCGCGATCGGCGGAAAGGCGATTCCGTGACTCTCTTTGTGAGTGATTTCAAGTGGGCCTAGTTGGGCATCTTTCTTTTCTGTCGTCCAACCCAAACCGCCCCAGGCAAAGCCGATGAGGCCGACAATAATGAGAATAATGCCGACAACACCGGCTGGTTTCATTGGCGCGAGCTTACAACGGCCGCCGGCCTTGGATCAAATTGATAATCAGCACCACAATCGCAATGACGAGCAGGATGTGAATAAACCCGCCGAGCGTGTACGAACTGACCAATCCAAGCAGCCATAGGACCAGCAGAATCACAAATATTGTCCAGAGCATAGGGTTGTTCCTTTCGGTTAGATCACACCTAGCTTCGCACAAGCCACTTCTGTTGCGCTTATGGCGAACAAAAATTTCTACAGTTTCTCCAGCGCCGCGCGCAAGTCCCAGTCGTTCGCTTCCAGCAAATTGCGGGCTGACTCGTAGTCGCATTGCGCCAGTTCGGCGAGAACCCGCACCGCGCGATCACGCAATTTCGTGCTGGTAGCGTGCAGATCGATCATCAGATTGCCGCGCACTTTACCCAGCGCGATCATGGCACCGGTGCTGATGATATTGAGAGCAACCTTGGTCGCTGTGCCGGCCTTCAATCTGGTCGATCCAGTCAAGAGTTCTGGCCCAACCGCGAGCGTGATTAGTAGATCGAGATCGCTGTAACTACGGCCCTGTGGGCTATCGGTCGGACCAGCCACATGCCGGTGGCTACAATCCGGATTGCAGGCGAGCAAAATCGTTTTTGCCCCTAACGACTTTGCCCGGGCAAGCGCGCCGAGTACAAAAGGCGTCCTGCCACTGGCCGTAATTCCAATCACAACATCGCGGCCTTTTATTCGGCGCTCATCCAAAGCCAATGCGCCGGCACTTTCCTCGTCTTCCGCGCCTTCCGCGCTTCGGTAAAGCGCCGTTACGCCGCCGGCGATCACTCCTTGCACAAGATCAGGCGGCGCGCCAAAAGTGGGCGGGATTTCGCTTGCATCAAGCACGCCGATGCGTCCGCTGCTCCCAGCACCGACATAAAACAGGCGGCCACCATTTCGCAGCGATCCAGTCACGATTTGAATCGCGCCGACAAGAGCTGCCGTCGCGTTGCGCAAGGCGTCTTGAACCAGTTTTTCTTCCTCCACAAACACTTCGACGAGCTCTTGTGCGCTCATTTTCTCCAGGTTCTCTGAGCGGGGATTGCGCTGCTCGGTAAGCGCGGCCGCCAAAATGTCGATTTCGCTTTGGGATGGCTTCGGGTGAAACGCGGCGTGATCGCCCGCTTCTGTTGCCAACCACGCGGCGCCTAGCTCAGGAGCTCGCGCCGCAGTTGCCACGCGCGCATCGGGAAGATTCTTTTTTAGTCTGCGCCGGAACGTATGCGTGTAGAGAGAGTCACGGTAGAAAAGGCCGCCCATCAATACGACTTTTGGCGCGAGCAGGTGCAGCCGGGATGCGACCGCCTCGGTGTATTCGCAGAGGACGCGAGCGCCTTCTTCGATGATCTCCATCATACGCGCGTCACCCTCAGTTGCGGCTTCAAACACCACCGGCGCCAGCATTGCGATGTCCATTTTGTCCGCTGTTTGCACCCAGCGAACCAGTTCATCAAAATTGTTCAAGGAAAGCGCGTGCAGAATTTTCGCAGTGAACTGCATCTCGCTTTGATGCAAATCGTGTTCGCGTAGGATCAAGCGAAGCGCCTGGATGGAAAGAAAATAACCGCCTCCGGCATCGCCCAAGATGTGCCCCCACCCGCCCGCTCTCTCGATCCGGTCGCCGCGGCGTCCAGTTACAGAGGAACCGCTTCCGGCGTTGACGACGATGCCGTCACCATGATCGAGCGCCGCTGCCAGCCCGGAGTCGCGGTCACTGCCTGTGACAATTTTGGCGTTTGGCCAGACCTCGAGACACATTTGCTCGAGTAAGCGGCGATCTTCCTCTGTGGCGCAACCGGCAAGAAAAACTCCCGCGACATCGATTTGCTTTGGCAGTTCAGCGAGAATTAGGCGCAGGCGCTCCGACGTGGTGAGCCGGAAATTCGACGGAGGCAGTTTTCCCTGGTCGATAACGCGAAATTCACAGCCGGGCACATCTGCTCCGGTTAAAGTCTCCACCAGCACCCAAGCGGTTTTTGTGCCACCGCCTTCCACCCCGAGGATGCGCTCACCGGGTTTCACGATTGTTTATGCTTAGCCGCTTTTCCGGGAATTTGAAAGTCTTGTTGCTCTTGACGCGGTCATCCTGAGAGAAGCGAAGGATCTCACACCCACGCTTATGGAGCACGCGCGCAAAATTGTGTGTCCTAAACTTCGAATGTGAGGTTCCTCGCTTCGCTCGGAATGACGCGCCGGGGTGATTGCCGAGATTTTGCCCATTCGTATCGTGTTTCATGTCCAAAGACGAAGCGCGAGCTGCAAAACGAATCGAGCAGCTGCGGGAAGAAATCCGCAAACACGACCGGCGCTACTACGAGGAAGCCGCGCCGATAATCAGCGACCGCGAATACGACCGGCTCTACAAGGAGCTGGTCGATCTGGAGACGCAGTTCTCAGATCTCGTCACGCCCGATTCACCAACGCAGCGCGTCGGCGGAAAACCGCTCAAGGCGTTCGAGCAGGTCTCACATCTCATCCCGATGCTCAGCCTCGACAACACTTACTCGGAAGAGGAAGTGAAAAATTTCTACGCGCGCATCCAACGGCTTTTGCCTGACGAAAAGATCCCGGTGGTTATCGAGCCGAAAGTGGATGGCGTTGCGGTCTCGCTCATTTACGAAAACGGCAAGCTGCGACAGGCGGCGACCCGCGGAGACGGAAACGTGGGCGACAATATCACGCAAAACATCCGAACGATCCGCTCGGTGCCTGAGCGGCTGTGCGATGGCGCGCCGAAACTCCTGGAAGCGCGCGGCGAAGTTTACATGGACAGGAAAGGGTTCGAAAAACTCAATGACGAACGCAAGAAGCAAGGCCTGCCGCTGTTTGCAAACCCGCGCAACGCCGCGGCTGGTTCACTCAAGCAACTCGACCCGGAGATTGTGGCGAAACGTCCGCTCGGGGTCGTGCTTTACGGAACCGGGGCAACCGAAGGAGTGGATGTGAATGTTCACTCCGAAATTTTTCCGCTGCTCAAGAAACTGGGCTTACCGGCCACCCAGCGTTGGTGGGTGGCCGAGTCGGTCGAAGAAATCTTGGATGCGATTCACCAGCTGGACGGCATACGTCACAATTTTGCTTATCAAACCGACGGCGCAGTCGTGAAGGTCAATTCATTCGCCCAACGCGAGCGGCTCGGTTTCACCGCCAAATCGCCGCGCTGGGCGATCGCATACAAATATGCAGCCGAACGCGTCCAGACGCGCTTGAAGGACATCGTCATTCAGGTGGGGCGCACCGGAATTCTCACGCCGGTCGCCGTGCTCGAACCCGTGCTTGTGAGCGGCAGCACTGTCGGCCGCGCCACATTGCACAACGAAGACGAAATCAAGCGCAAGGACATCCGAATCGGCGACACGGTTGTGATTGAGAAAGCCGGCGAAGTGATTCCGGCCGTGGTCGAGGTGGTCAAATCGAAACGGCCGCGCGGCACCGCGCCGTTCCGTTTCTCCAAGCACATTCACGGCAAGTGCCCGGTGTGCGGCGGCCACATTTGACGCGATTCGGAATTTGTCGCATGGCGTTGCGAAAATCTCCATTGCCCAGCGCAAACCACGCGGCACGTGGAATTTTTCGCCATGCGCGGCGCGCTCGACATCGAAAGTGTGGGCGGAATTGTGGCAGACAAGCTGGTCGAGCGTGGGTTGGTGCGCGAGCCGCTCGATCTCTTCGAGCTAAAGGTCGAGCAACTTGCCAGACTGAATCTCGGCACGGGAGAAGCGCCGCGAGTTTTCGGCGAGAAAAACGCGACCAAAGCAATTAATGCAATCGGACGCGCGCGAACGTTGCCGCTGTCGCGCTGGCTTTTCGCTCTCGCCATTCCTGATGTCGGCAAGACCACCGCAACACAGCTCGCCCGCTTTCACGAAACGATCGAAGATGTCGCTACCTCGCAATTGCTCCGCGACGTTCTCGAATATCACGACAAAGAAAAGAACGAACGTGGAGAAATTGCTGAACGCCTTATCTCGATTTCTTTGCGTCATCGGTCGGCAAAAAGATTCTGCGACGACTCAGGGAACTGGGCATTCAGCCCAAGAGCGAAAAAGTTTCGGCGAAGAAAGCAGCGGAATTACCGCTGGCGGGAAAAACTTTTGTCTTGACCGGGACGCTGCCTTCAATGACGCGGGAAGAAGCAATAGAAAAAATCGAAGCGCTCGGCGGGCATGTCACCAGTAGCGTAAGCAAGAAAACCGATTACGTCCTCGCCGGCGCCGAGCCAGGCAGCAAATTCGATAAAGCAAAGGAACTCGGCGTTCAAATCATCGATGAAGCAGCGTTTCGAAAAATGCTGTAGCCGCTTCGCTGTACGAAGCGTTGCTCCCGCCCGCTATGGCGTGGTTTGCGCTGCGGACTCGAGCTTTAGAGGAATCGCACGGTTGGCGTCGACTGCCGCGGGAACGCGCGTTCCATCGGAGAGCATGGGCACGTTTTTGCTGGCCGGATGAAGATCGGCTTGCACATGAAAAGTCAGTTTCTGATTTCCTCGCATCACCGTGATCGGGACGCTGTCGCCAGCAGTGATGAAGAAGGAAGCATCCAGCACATCTTCTGGCTGAGTCACTTTTTTCCGGCCGACTTGTAACAGAATGTCCCCAGGCTTGATCCCGGACCGGGCGGCCGGCGTGTCCTCCATAATCTGCGTCATTTCCGCGCGGGCACCTTCCACTGGTTGAGGTGCCTCGGAAACATTGATCCCCACCCAGCCGTGTCTGGCCTCGCCGAAACGAACAAAATCGCTGCGGATTTTTTCCGCAGCTTCGATCGGCACTGCATAACACGCCGAGTTGTTCTCGAGCCTGCTGACCACTATGCCAACAACCTCGCCTTTCATGTTCAAGAGCGGCGCCCCGGCTTCTCCGCGTTGTGTGGGGAGATTCACGCGCAAATGCGTCGTTGAAAAATAGCGGCCGAGGTACTTTTGATCGAATCCCGCGATCATTCCGCAGTTGGGCGTTTCCGGCAGATCCAACGGATAACCAATCGCCACGACAGGCGCTGCCACCCCCAGTTCTTCAGATTTCCCAATCGGCAGAGCCGGCGTGGCCGCATCTATTTTTAGCATGGCTGTCCCGCTGCGGATGTCCGCCAGAAGCTGACGCGCCGGATATTTTTTACCGCCGAATTCGATCGTGAAATTTCCTGCTTCGCCTCCAACTGTGTATGCGGTGTAAAGCGTGCCGGTCGGGTCAACGAAAAATCCGGTGCCGCAAATTTCGCTGTGTTCGTCGACACCATGAATCTTGACCACCGCTTTGGCGGCGCGCTGGAAGATGTCTTTAAGCTGATGGCTGATTGCTGCAGTCGACTCCGCCTGCGCAACGGCGCGCTCCAAAAGTTCCTTAGTCTGATCGGTAGTTGGCGCAGCGGACTTCTCCTGCGCAAAGAGCAAACTCCCGCCTGAGCAGAAGATCAGCGCGAATGCAACTATGCTGCGCTTAGAATCTGAAAGTAGGCTCATAACTCACGGGGACGCTATCGAGCACATAACGCGGGGGGGCGGCTCGGTGAGTCTGGGCGCTTTCATGAAAACTGCGAACCGGCTGCGTCCTGAGAATCTGCGTGGCGACCGGAGATGCAAGGTTCCATTCTCCTTCGGCACTCGCCGGCACCGATATGGTTGGCGGACTCTGGAGAGCGACGCGAGCCGTCTCGGGTTGCTGATAAATCTTTAGTGAAATTATAGCGGCACAAAGCAGGACCGCCGTGACGGCAGCAGGATACGACGTCAAAGAACGAACATTCAGCTGCGACATGAAATTGTGAGTGCGTTCCAGGCAAATGCGCCAAAGCGGCTGGCGAAGCAATTCATCGCGCTGACGGCGATGAAATTCGTGCAGGAAATTTTCAAAATAGCCCGGTGGCGGTTGCTCGTATCGCTTCAAGCGAAGAAGCCTCGCGATTTCACTATCGTCAAATTCGTCCATCTTTAGCGCCGGTTAAGAAACAGGATTTTTCCGAAATTCGTCCAGATAATTTTGCAGTTGCCGATTCGCGTAGAAGAGCCTCGAACGTACCGTTCCTTCCGAAACGCGCAAGATTTTACTGATTTCCGCGTGGGGCATCCCCTGGATATGGAACATGGTGACCACGGCTCTGTGATCATCAGACAATTTCATCATTGCCTCGTTCAATCTTCGCTGCAGCTCGGAGAGGTCCGCTTCGCGCACCGGACTGGTGGTTGCCGTCGCTTCCATGAATTCCCTGTCGTTTTGAATGCTCGCGTCCACGTCATCCAAGCTCAATTGAAACCGCCGGCCGCGTTTCTTGAGAAAATTGAGCGTCATATTTACCGCGATGGAGTGGACCCAGGTGTAGAATGACGATTTTCCCCGAAAACCGCGGATCGCTTTGTAAGCTTTGGCGAAAATGTCCTGCAAAAGATCGTTAGTGTCCTCGTGGTTCGAGGTCATGTTGTAAACGAGACCGTAGAGGCGCGGCGTATATTTGATGACCAGTTCGTCAAAGGCGGCGGCATCGCCCGCTTGCGTGCGCTTCACCAACTCCTGATCTGGGTCGGTTCGTGGCTGGTCCATTGCCTCGCGCTTAGATTTAACACGAGCCTGCAAACCGGACGATAACAAATCGGAAATCCGGCGAGCGGGTAAGGCGAGAGCGGGGTCCATTTTTAGCAACGGTGTCGTCAATCACCGCCGATCGCGGAGCGACATCAACCAGAGCAAGTTTCCCAAAGCAGCGATGAGTGCCGCCACATAAGTTAGCGCGGCCGCGTTCAAGACGCTGTTCACACCGGCAGCTTCCTGTCCCGGCTGCACGATGCCCATTTCACGCAAAATAATTTTCGCCCGGCGTGAAGCATCGAATTCCACCGGCAACGTAATCAATTGGAAAACCACCAGGACCAGGTAGCAGTAAATTCCGAGCGTAATCAGACCTGTGATCCCGAAGAAAAGGCCGCCGATAATGATGAACGGCAACATCTGCGACGCGACCATCGTCACCGGCACAATCGCCATGCGCACCTTCAGCGGCGCGTACGCCCTGGCATGCTGAATCGCGTGACCGGTCTCATGCGCAGCAATGCCAAGCGCCGCTACCGAAGGCGTGTGATAAACGTTGCTGGACAGGTGCAGTTTCTTGTCCCTCGGATCGTAATGGTCCCCGAGAAAATCGTTTGTCTCGACGACATCCACATCATGAATTTGGGCCGCCTGCAGAATTTCGCGCGCGCACTCTGAGCCGGTGATGTTCGAGCTTGCCCGCACCTCGCCCCATTTTCGGAACGCGCTGGTCACACGGATCTGTGCCCAAATTCCAAGGATTAATGGGACGCCGATGTAGAGTAGCCAATGAGACCCCAAACCAAAACCGTACGGATAAAACATGTCGATCGTAATTTAACGCGGCAAAGCGACTTGTCACTTTGCCGCTGGAACAATTAGACGCTCCGCCGCGTTGCGCGTTCATTCGCGGGTAGAGCGATGACCTCAATCGCCCCAGCGGTTCGATGAACCGCCGCTACCAAGAAATAGCCCCCTAAATCTCCAACTGCTTGGGAAAACGGGACAAAATTTTGCAACCCGTTTTTTTAACCAAAACCACGTCTTCCAGGCGCACTCCGCCCAGCCCGGGATAATAAAGACCCGGCTCGACCGTGAGCACTTGTCGATCTTTCAACGTGACTTTTTGCAAACGGGGATGCTCGTGAATTTCCAACCCCAGCCCATGCCCAGTGCCGTGAAAGAATCCAACTCGTCTGCCTTTGCGAATCCCGGTCGGAAAACCGCGCTTGGCGAAAAATTCCTGGATCGCCTTGTGGATCGTCATCCCGTCCACACCGGCTTTGACCTTTTTTAGAGCCAGCGCTTGCCCGGCTTTCACCGTGTTCCAAAGTTTTCGTTGCGCGTCGCTCGCGCGTCCGCGCAAAACCGTGCGAGTCATGTCACCGAAATATCCGGTCTTCGCGTCGCGGGGGAAAACATCCAGGATAATCAATGAATCCGCGTAAAGCGGTCCAAAACCGCGCTCGTGCGGATCGCACGCCTGGTCGCCACCCGCGACAATTGTGCCTGTCGGAATACCACCCGCGCGCAAAATCGTGGAATCAATTTCCGCGCGGAGCATTTCGGAAGTCAGCGTTTTGCCATTCCAGCGCAACCGTTTTCCAGAATGGGGTTTGGATGCTTTCAAGACTTCGATCGCGCGCTTCAGTCCTTTTTCTGTGATCCGCAAAGCCCGCCCCACCATTTCGACTTCCTTGTTCGATTTGGCTTCCCGCTCCGGCCAAAACAATCCGTTCGTCGCGCGGACACGGACTTTGTTCGCAGCCAGTTCCTCCGCGTAACCAAGGGGGAAATTTGCGGGAACAATTGCGGATCTTACGCCGCGTTTTTTTAGAAAATGGGCGAGCACCTTTTCGTACGGCGGCGCCTTTTTTGATTTTCCCTGCACTTCGCGCTCGAGCTCGCTGAACATGACGAACTCATCCGCATCGGCCTGTTTGCGGCCGCGATCAATCTCCAAATCGCTCAAGACCAGCGTGCGCTTGCCGTTGCGCTGCAGGAAAATGAAAGGATCGGGCGCCCAAAATTTCGTCGCGTAGAGCATGTCGGCATCGGTCTCGCTTGCAGCGACGATGAGGCGGGCAGTGTTATTTTTCTCTTTGCTCATGGTGTTGTGATCACTTCTACGCTCGATTGCGATGCCTGTCATCCCTCGCGATGCGAGGCACTTCACACTAAGTCGCTCACAGACGAATGATCAAGCACGGGATACGAAGCCCTTCGCTCAGGATGGCAGTTTGGGAGCCCCGCGGCCGATCAGCTCCTTCGCACTACTTCCAATTGTTTTCGCAAAATCCAATGCAGCAGCACAAGTAATCCAAGCATAGATGCAATCAGGACACTCGTGTCGAAGGTAAACACGCCAAATTTGCACCCGGAATAACGTTTCTGCAGGCCGAAGAACACGTTCGGCTTTTTACCGCGGCGATAATCGTTTTGTTCCATCTCAGCCTTTGAGATCAGGTCGGACACCTTTTGGTTAACGTAGAGTTGTTCGGCTGTGATCGGGCCCTTCGCGTCCCTAAGCAGCGAGCTATCGAACTTCTGTTTCCCGGCGATGACGGGGTCGACCAGCTTTAGATAGTGATCGATTTCCTTCGCGGAACGCCCTTCGAGGCCCGAGAGCAATGCCAAAACGTCCTTCAAATCATTGAGACGCGCGCGTTGCTCGGGCGTGTTCGCTTTGGGCGCGAGCTGTTGAATTTCGTCATTAGCCCGATCCTGCCGTCGGGTGAGCGGGTTGAGCTTGGCTTGAGCGACAATCATCTCTTCGTAGGACCAGCGCATGGCGATGAATTGACAGACAAACGGCACCTGCAACTTGCTCTCCGACTTTATGGTTTTGTCCGTGCTCGGATGTTCGGACAACCAATGTGAGAGCGAGTAGAGCAGAGCGAGGTTCCGGTTCATGTCCTCGTATTTGATCAATGCGCCACCCATGATGATCTGCGGAATTAAAATGAGCGGCACGATGTTGGCTGCGGTTTTCGGGTCGGCCACCAACGAAGAGATGAGCAGACCCAGCGCGACACCACTCATCGCAGTCATAAACATGATGCCGAGATCGATCCAGAACATTCCCCGGATTTGCAGAACGGAATTGCCGATCAAGACATAAAGAATGCACTGAATGAGGGCAAAGACGCCGAGAGTGACCGTCTTCGAAATGACGTAGTACGACAGGCGAACCTTGATATTGCGCTCGCGTTGCAGGACAGGCCGATCGCGGATGATGTCATCGGCGCTATTGGTGAGGCCAAGAAACATCGCCACGATCAGGCCGAGAAATAAAAACGTCGGAATGTGATAAGCAGAAGCAAAATCGTATGTCCCATTTTCTGAATAGCGCAGGAGGGTCGCAATCAGCAGCGCCAGCACAGGCGAAACACCGATCGTAATCACGAGGTTGGCACGGTTGCGCAGTTTGCTTAGAAATGAACGGCGCAGCAGCGTGCGAAATTGCGTCCACTCATCGTGCCAGCGAAGTGGGAGCCGCTTCCCTTGTACCGGCGCAACAGGCAATGGCGCGGCCGGTTCTTGGAGCAGGGAAACTTGCTTGACGTCCTGGATCAATCGGAACGCTTCGTACTTGTCACGCCAGAAGTCCGGCGAATAACGGCGCGAGGCGACGAGATGGCCGCGGCTGTTTTCTTCGTAAATGATATCGCCACTTAGATCGCGCAGCGGCGTCTCCAGCACATCAAAGATGAATTCGGGCCGGGTCGTTCCGCACGATGGACACGCGCCCAATTCGGCACCGAACTGATGCTGGTGCTCTGCCTCGGCAAAATAGCGCAACATGTCGGACGGCGTTCCGAAAAAGACGAGGCGCCCGCCTTTGTCGAGCAAGATTGCTTTGTGAAACATCTGAAAGAGTTTCGAGCTCGGCTGATGAATGGTAACAATGACGATTTTGTTGTGCGCCAGGCCTCGAATGATTTCCATGACGTGTTCGGAGTCTTTTGAAGACAGGCCGGAGGTCGGTTCGTCGAACAGATAAACGTCCGACATACCGATCATATCGAGGCCGATGTTCAGACGTTTCCGCTCGCCACCGCTCAGCACTTTGCTCTCCGGGCTGCCGACGACAGCGTCCCGGCGTTCGCCCAATCCAAGCTCGATTAATTTTGCTTCCAAGCGTCGCGAGCGATCGCGTCGTGAGAGGTGCGGCGCACGAATCGCTGCGGCAAACAGCAGGTTTTCGCCAATCGTGAGGTGTTCGTCGAAGGCGTCCTGCTGGGGCATATAACTAACGTACTGCTTCAAGCCATCCAGATTCTGGTAGAGCGACTGTCCGTTGAGAAAGACGTCCCCGCTGGTCGGTTGGAGCTGACCGGCGAGCACTCTCATCAACGTGCTTTTTCCTGAACCGCTCGCGCCCATCACGCACACAAGCTCGCCACGCGTGACGCTAAACGAAATTCCCTCAAGGCCAATCTCGCCCTTGCCAAAACGGTGGGTGACTTCGTTTACCTCGAGGGTGCGAATGATGTTGCGCTCTTCCTCGATGATTCGTTCCGAAAAATTGCACCGCAGAATCTGGCCGACGTCGATTCGAATCGTGTCGCCATCTTTGAGCTGCGCAGTCGTGCGCACGGGCTCGTCGCCAACCATGATCGGACGATCCGCTTCGATGACCTCCAACTGGCCTACCCGCTGATCGTAATCGCAGAAAATCTTCAGCACCACGTCACCGCTCGTGCCAGGGGAAAGCAGGATATCGTCAGGTTCCAGACGGCTCGGGTCGTTTGACACCAAATATTCCGATTTGGACGCCTTGAGTTGGAAACGGCCGCCCAGCGCGCGGGCGCGCCGGCGCAAATCGCTCAAATCCAATTCGCTGTCGTTGTGAAAGACGATCCTGTCTTCAAGCGTCGCGTCGACCTGTGTGCCGGCTTCCAACCTGACGCCGTTGAGCTCGGCATTCACATCTCGCAACGCCTTCACCCGTACGTTCAATCCAAAGGTAACCCGAAGTGCGCTTTCACGCGTTCGCGAGCGTTCAAGTTGCACTTCATCGGAATCCTTATTCACACGGATGAAAATCTGCGGAAGCGACACGTTCTTCTTGGCGTTGAAGTACTGCGCCAGTTCCTGATAACTGAGCACCTGGTCGCCGACCAAAATGCGCTGGCCAGGATAAATTCGACAAAAGCCGCCGCGCACCAACGGTCTCCCACGCACCGAGACGTTCTGGCCGCTGTAATTTTTCAGCAAGATCAGATCGTGATAACGAAAGGCCATCAGCCGATCGGTCTCACTGAGGTTCTTGAGTATGATGTCACCCTTGCCGTCCGGCCCGAAAGAGAGCGATTCCAGCGGCGACGCGCCATGCTGATAGATCGACGGGTCGGAGTCCTCTGACGCGTTGAGTTGATAGACGATGTCGATCGCCTGCGCAGCCATGCCCATCTGCGACATGAACGAATAAAACGCAACCACTTGTTCCTGTTTCAAACCGGCTTGCGATATCAGGTCGTAGAGCTGCACCCCGAGCATGATCTTGCGTTCGGTGCCAAGTTGCGCGCCGAGCTTTTGCGCCATGGCAGCGAGATCCTGCTGCTCGTAAAGCGCTTGCCGGAACAATTGTCGCAGCTCGGAGTAAACCGCCTCCGGATAATCGTAACGGAGGAAACCGAGGCTCGAGTCGATCTCTTCCTCCATTATAACGCCGTCCGCTTTGGTGAAACTTGCCAAGGCTTGGATCAACAAGGGCAACAGGTTTGGCCCCTCCGAAACGCTGCGGGGCTTGCGCAGTGCCCGGCGCATCCAGCGGCGGCCGGTCCGGCGCACGCGATACGCAAAGGGGGTCACCCGCTGTACAGCGCGGTCGATCTTATCTGCCACCGATGAAACGAGCTCTGTCATGTCAATAGCTGGATGCGAATTTTACTCGAAACCGGCGAGCGACGCAATACGCAGCCACGAACATAGA
>QHOV01000074.1 GCA_003218885.1 Verrucomicrobiota bacterium
TGGCAGACTCGCGTTCGCTGTATTGTCGTTGCTGGTTGTTGCGTCTGCTCTCAAGGCGCTGATAAAATCGTTCCACAGTACGCTGTAAACGACAGAACGACTTGCTGCGAGCACCCCGTCCGGGAACGGACTGGGGCTTGGCTCAGGGCTAGGGGGGGCGTTTGCGTAGCGGAGAAGAATCTCGATTGTGACCGGATCGCTAAACAGCGACTCGTAAATCGCAATGGCCCGGATAATCATAGCCTCGATCGCCGCCGCGTTTGGGTTGCCGGTAATAGAACTGTCGAACGTCGCGTGAATGATCAGCCCTGTGGCAGGCACCGTCGTATCCGACATTGCTTCTGAGTAGCTGCCCAGCCCGGCGGCAGTGTAAGGACGCACCCGATAATAGTAGGTCGTCCCTGGATTCAATCCGGTCACAGCTCGGCCATTGACGTTGCCAACGTCCAAGCTGTGGTATTCGTCCACGTAACTGCTGAACGAGTTGCTCACGGACACATCCAGCAAATAACCTTTCGCGCCAGTTACGCTGCCCCAAGTCGCCATGAAGCTACTGCGCGTCGGCGACGGGGCCGACGAAACAGTTTCAATACGCGGGGTAACCTTATTCGCGTTCGGAAACTCGATCACTTCTTGCAACCCCGCCCGCGTCTCGTGCGTCGCGGCACTGGATCGTAATGAAGCGTGAGAAATAATGTTTTGCTCCGGCAGATTGCTAGCTGAGGCTAGCGCAGAAAGCCCCAGTGCCACGCCGCCAAAAATAATTAGACCAATTAAGGGGAAGCCTGGCCGCTGCATGGTTTCGTCATGAAAAGCTGCCAATGTAGAGATCGATGGATGTGTACACATAGTAGGGAAGCCCCCCTTTTACCGCGAAACGCGAAACTGCATCAAGACTTTCTTGAAAATTTTTTCTCGGGGGCGATGGCTTCGATGATTCGTCCCCGAAAAATCTGAAGTTAGATGGAACAATTTTGCCGCGAAATCTTCTTTCTCCTACCAGCGATGGCTCTGCATTGGATGCCGCGAAAAAGGTAAGCGCCCTCGTGACGCGGACAGTCTTGTCTGCGTCATCTCAGGAAGGGGCGATCTCCGATCGCCCAACGGCGGCCCGGAGACCGCCGCGCTTTGCAGAGGCGCTCGCAGACACGATTGTCTGCGTCACACTCCTGCGGTCAAGCTCGACGGAACCAAAATTGCCTCGCTCATCCCATGCAGAAATTTCTTGTCCGCCGGAGCAATTGTAGCCAGCGCGCCGCGTAATTTCACGCGATCGCTTTCGACAAAATAATATGGACAAAGACGCACCCGGCCTTTCATCGTCTTTAGCTCGCCAGAATTTGGATCCCAATAGGAGTGCTCAAAGAGAGTGCCCTTGTGAAATTTTTGAAGAATCGTCGGATTCGACTCGAAGGTCGCGAGCGCGTGCTCGATTCGCCTTTCCCATTCGGCGTGCGGCAGATCACTCCCGAGCGCGATGCCACGACTGCCCCAGCCCAGCGGCGAAAATCCGCTTACCTTCAACAGAAGCTCCCGATCTCTCTGGCTGAACTTCGCGGCCTCACGCCAATCCTGAATTTCGAGTCGCGGAATCACCGCGTGCTGCGGCAACGGCGTCGGATCGAGCAGCCAGGAGTAGGGAATCGTTTCCTGTAATTTGATGAAATATTTCTCGCCGAGTTCGCGTCGCCAAAATTCATGAAGGGGATGCATCCAAAAAAGCGCGAACCACATTTTCTCTTCAAGGTACGGTTTGATTGGCGGCGTAATCGTGACACGGCCTTCGGCATTTGCGCGCAGCGTATTTTCGATCGCAGGAATATTCGGCAGATCGAATAATTCGAAAAACCGATACACCGTGCGCCCATCTTGCGGCTCGTAATTCTCCGCCGACACGACGCGCCATAGGGGGGGGTGGTGTTTGCTCTTTGAGGTTTGAATTAACCTCGCGGCGGTCCATTCCATTTCCGGCCGATAAGTCGCCGATTCCCGCGAGATAACGATGTCGCCACCGTTTGGCAGTACAGAGCGAAATCCCTCCAGCATTCCATTTGCGCTGCCAATAATATTGCCGTCGAAGGTCGAATACGTCTGGTTAAGCCATCCAGTTAAGCCGATGCCGCCCGGGACCGAATCGATCTCAGCAATGATGTAACCCTTCTCGGTCAGAATGAGGTCAGGCCGAATCACCCGCGGCACATCGTTGCGAATTTCTTTGCGCCGCGAAAATTCGATCAGCTCTTTCGGTTTGCCGGCGTCGAGATAGCGCGCAATCCACGTCGGCTGCGTGCCTTTGACGCTCAGGTGATACAGCTGATTGCAGGCACGCTGGAAAACAAACAGCCGATGACCCAGTTGCTCGAGATCGGCCAGAAATTTTTTGCCAATGGGAAATGCATCGGGGGAAAGGAGCCACTCTTTCTCGGCAAAAAGGCCCTCTTTTGGGAAAGCTGCGCGGATGGCAGACAGTCTGTCATCTTGGACCTGCAAGTGCGTCATCAAGCAAACGTCCAACGTCCAACGCCGAACGTCCAACACCGAATGCAAACATCCAAATTAAACGTTGGACGTTGAGCGTTCGGCGTTTTCTGCTCACCTTCCCGCAGCCATGCGTTTGAGCGCGAGCTTGACCAGGTCTTCCGCCGATTTCGCTTCGCCTTTGTCCTGTAGGTCGCGCACCGTTTTATGTGCCTCGATTTGTTTGTAACCGAGCGCGATCAACGCCAGCACGGCTTCATTGACTTGCTCCTGTTCTGGCGTGGGTGCGTGCGCTGCGCTGGCTGCTTCCCATGCCGCAGCCACTCCCAGTTTATCTTTCAGCTCCAAAACGATCCTCTCTGCCGTCTTTTTTCCGAGTCCACTGATCTTCGAAATCGCGGCGACGTCTGAATTTACTACTGCCGCTTTGAAGCTGTTTACGCTCATCCCGCTTAACACGGCGAGCGCCAGTTTCGGCCCGATCCCGCTGACATGATTGACGAGCAACCGGAAAAGGTCGCGCTCGGCCGGGGTCATAAACCCATAAAGCACATGCGCATCCTCGCGCACCGCCAGATGAGTCAGAATCCGGATCGGCTGCCCGGCAGGGGGAAGTTTATCGTAACTCGAAAGCGGAATAAAAACTTCGTACCCGACACCGCCGACATCGATAATCGCCTGGGTCGGCAGGGCATTCACGAGTTTGCCGTCAAGAAAGGTGATCATGGGAATCGTTAAAAGATTGAAGCGCTAAAGCGGCGATCCGTTTTTGTCATTCTGAGCGAAGCGAAGAATCTCTGATTATTTCTGGGCGCTTATCTGCCGCCAGCCGATAGTCTAAGATGTTTCGCTCCGCTCAACATGACAGAAGAGGAAGACGCTTCAACGCTTTAACGAGTCACTCCGGTTTCAGCACGAGCGTAAGATCGACGCGTTTCCCTTTCGCGATGTTGAAGCCGCTGGTCGAGAAAAATTTCCAATGTTGCGGTGAATTCGCGGAAAGCGTCCCGGCAACTGGCGTCGGTAGAATGATGAAACGCGGGCCGGACATGCTCATGAATTCTGTAGCACGACGCTTGTTCAACGGCGTAAGAAACCCTTTCACACGCGAGCGAAAATACCAGACAAGACTCGGCTCCTCGAATTGCACGGAGGCAAATTGCATGTCCGGCTGCAGAGAAGCGCGTGATACCTGAAAGAGCTGGTACGCCGGAAAAAACCGCGCGACCATGGGAGGGATGGCGAGAGCGATGGCGAGCCACACGCACGCGGTCGTGACGGCGATGGCTGCGAACAAGGAGCGGCGGTTCGCAACCGCTGATAGCGGCGGTCGGGAGAGCGCCGCTGCTTGCCAATGCCGCGCGAGCAAAAGCGCCAAGAGCGGAAACGCCGGCAGCGTGTAATGGGGCAACTTCGTTTTGACCAGCGAGAAAATTACGAAAATGATTGCCACGCCAACGATAAGGTAATTATCGATGCTATCGCGGCGGCGCCACAAATTCTTCGTTACCCATGGCAACCTGATCGACCAGGGAAAAAAACTGACAAAAACGGTCACGAAATAAAACGGCAGAAGCAGCAGATACATTCCCAGGGAATTCGCGCCGTGACCTTCCATCGTGGCGAGCGAGCGACCAATGACGTGTCGGCCGATTCCCACAGTAAAGAATTCACCGTGCGTTTGAATCAGTGCCGGAATTCCCCAAAGCGCGACTACGGCGAGCGTCAGGAAAATTCCGGGTAAGAATTTGAAGTGCCGGGCCAAACGCCAATCTTGCGCGTAGATGATTATTGCACCGACCGTGAGCAGCGGCGTCCACGCGATTGGCCCTTTCCCAAGAAAACCGAGTGCAAGTGAAAGATAGAATGCCAGCCACCACTTTGTTCTCCGATTCTCGATGAGCTCATATCCCGTCCAATGTGCTATCGTCACGAACAACACCAGCCACATGTCGGCGACGGCTGCTTTTGCGTGGAGAAACGTTTGCAGTGAAAGGGTAAAAATGATCGCTGCCCACCAGCCAACTCTCTCTCCGCCTATCCGTGCACCCCAAGCCAAAATCGACAACGCGGTTAACGCAGCGGCCAGAGCCGACGGGAAACGCGCTGCGAAATCGTTTTCACCAAAGATACGATAACTTGCAGCTTGAGCCCAATAGGCGAGGGGAGGTTTATCCAGACGAAGTTGATTATTGAAGCGCGGAACGATGTAATCGCCGCGTTCGGTCATCTCTCGCGCCGCCTCCGCGAAACGCGGTTCGTCACGGTCGATCAGCGGCAAGCTCCACGTGCCAGCGATGTGAAAAAGGACGCAACCAAAAAACAGCAACGCGTAATTGATTGATTTCAAACCAGAACCCAAAATAGCGTCCGGCAAAACTTACGGGAACTTCTTTGTGAAGCGCGCGACCGTTTTTTATTGGCTAATCGCCATCGCCATCGCGGCGATAGCGATCGGAGCGGCATTTTATCTGGATGACACCGCCTGGCATTTCATTATGCAGTATCAAAACCGCGCGGTGCGCAGTTTCATGCACAACGTCAGCCGATTTGGCGACTGGCCTTCACATGTTGTGCTTGGATTGCTCCTGGCGGGAATCGCTTGGTGGCGCGGCAGTAAAAAATGGACACGCATTTTCTTGTCGATGCTCCTGGCAATGGCAATCGCAGGCATTGCCGGCCACGTGATTAAACGCACGGTTCCGCGCGCGCGTCCCTCGGTGAAATCGGAGCTTCGTTGGGGAGGCCCGCGTTTCAGCACGAAATATCACGCGTTTCCATCCGGGCACGTCGCTGCCTCAATGGCATTTTTTGGCGTTTTAATTTTCGCTCGCCGGCGCATCGGTCTCGCCTGTCTTCCAATCCCGATTCTAATCGGATTCTCGCGGATGTACATCGGCGCACATTATCTCTCCGACGTTGTCAGCGCAGCGGTCCTGGGGATTTTCTGTGCCGCGCTAGTGACGCATTTTTATCTGGGACAAGTCGAAAATCGGCAATCGCAAATCAAAAATTAGGCGCGGAGGGGGTGAGATTCGAACTCACGAGGCCTTTCGGCCTTCCGGTTTTCAAGACCGGCGCAATCAACCGCTCTGCCACCCCTCCGAGGAGGATGTCGGGACAACTCTGCCATCGGTTCAATCGCGAGCAACTGTAGCGGCGCTCTGTTAGCGCCGAAGGCAATGGGTCGGCGGTCACAAACCGCGCTACAGCACAATTAGACTCGACATCGTGATATGTTCATGTGAACTTAACACATGCCGGCGAAAAAGAAATTCCGGCCTCGTGTTGAAGAGGCGCCCCAGAGCTACGCGCCTATCCGCGGGCGTGGCGCGTCTTGGAGCCCGGCGAATCGGTTCGAAAAGCTGCACGTCGATCTGACCGACATTGATTTTGTCAATGTTGATGTTGCCACAGCGGAACAGCCGCGGCGCCCGACACAGTATTTTCGTGATGGAACCAAATCGATCATCACTCGGAACAATAGCCCCGATGTCGCTTTCGAGACGAGCCTCAATCCCTATCGCGGCTGCGAGCACGGCTGCATTTATTGTTACGCACGGCCGACTCACGAATATCTCGGCTTTTCCGCCGGCCTCGATTTCGAGAGCAAAATCATGGTAAAAACGAGCGCGTCCGAATTATTGCGAGCGGAACTGGCATCACCACGCTGGCAGCCACAGACACTGGTCCTCAGCGGTGTCACCGATCCGTATCAGCCAATTGAAAGAAAATTGCGCATCACACGCGGCTGCCTCGAAGTGCTTGCTAAATTTCGAAACCCCGTGGCGATCATCACCAAGAATCGTCTCGTCACGCGCGATGTCGATATTTTGTGCGAGCTTGCGGCATGCAACGCCGTCGCGGTAAACATTTCCGTGACCTCGCTCGACGCGAATTTGCAGCGAGTGCTGGAGCCACGAACCTCATCACCTCAGGCCCGTCTGGATGCGATAAGGCAACTTCGCAGCGCAGGAATTCCAACGGGTGTGATGGTCGCGCCGATCATCCCAGGACTAACGGATCATGAAGTTCCGAAGATTCTGGACGCATGTGCAAAGGCAGGCGCGCAGTTTGGCGGTTACACAATTATCCGTCTGCCTTGGGCGGTAGCGCCATTATTTGAACACTGGCTTGAGGAACATTTTCCGGACCGAAAAGAGAAGGTGCTCGGACGCATCCGGGACATGCGGGGGAACCGGCTAAATAACCATCAGTGGCACACGCGCATGACCGGGGAGGGAATTTTCGCAGAGCAAATCGCTTCGCTCTTCAGAGTGAGTTGTCGTCACGCCGGCATTGGCGAACGGCCGACTCTTTCAACAGCATCCTTTCAACGAACAAAAGAACAATTGAAATTGTTTTAGCAGTGGACGTCAAAGCGGGCGGCGATTTTGCCAACCCAATGCTTGGTCTCGCAATTGTTCTCCGATTTCGAGCGACTCCGTAATGTCGATTTGCGCGGCGGCGTCATCAGCAGCGGCAAGAGGCTCTTTGCCCGCTGTTGGCGATTTTTGGAAGTAGCCGGGAGCTATTGTAACCGGTGGCTGCGCATCTGCGGACGCATTGATTTCGCCTCTCGCGCACGTGACCCGGCTCGTTGTGCCGTCAGTCCAAACACAAAACAAGCAATCCGAATCAGCCCTGACCGTTATTTTGCGCGTCGTGATGGCAAATTGTAATGCGCTTCGATCACTTCGGTTGAAGAGAACAATGATTTTCCCGCGATTTAATCGTATGCGCGTGCTCCGATCCCGCATACCGCCAGCGGTCTGGTTGCCATCCTTCGTGATCCTCAGCTCTTCAATCTTGATTTCGGAATTTGGGGAGAGTTGTGTCAGTGCACCAGGAATCAACGCAAGATTGATCGAGGCACCGTCCGCTGACCGTACGGTATTGCCACTATGAATCCTGCTTTTAAGCGTGACCGGCTGAAAATGATTTCGTTCCGAGTTTCCGAAGACGACGTTACCTTTGACTGAAAACACAATGGCCGCCGTCGCCCGACTGATGCCCTTCGAGCATCCGTTCGCGAACAAGCAACAAAACGCGAGCAAACTGGCAACTGATCGAAAACGCATCGAGAATTCTCGTGATGGCAGCGCGTACGGGAGTCGAACCCGTGCACCAGCCTTGAGAGGGCTGTGTCCTAACCACTAGACGAACGCGCCACAAAAAAGGTGCGTGTAGGAATACTGTATCGAACGCGAGCTGGCAAGGTGCCGACGAAAACTACGAATGAAATTTCTTTTTGTGTTTATGTCCGGGTTTCGTTTGGGCGGGCGTGCCCGACGGCATTGGCGTTGGCGTGGCGCCCTCCGGTGTAGGTGAAGGTCGCACTCGCGGCTGACCCAATAAGTACTGGTGAGAAGCCTTGAGTTCCTGCAGCGCTAATTTGATTTCCGGCGTGTTAGCCAGGGCAGACATGCGTTCGTAATAGATGTCGTAGTACGCGCGCAGCCGGCTTCGCTTTTCCAAATCGGTTCGGGCAGCCTGGGCATATGCTTTCGCTATCTGCACCGCGGGATCGTTCGCTATTCGATTTTTGAGTTGTCGCCATTCAACGTGTACCCTGAGTGTATCAGCGTCTTTGCCCAGCGATTTTGGTTTTGAAAAAGTCTGGTCAAGCTGCGATATCTCAGGCAACTCGGGACCGTTGGGTTCGGAGGAGGGTGTACCAGCAGCCTCTGGCTGGTTTTGCCCTGAATAAAGATCTACAGACGGCGGCGCGGCGTCCTGCCCGTGCGCTATCAGCGCGGTGCCAGCCAGCGTAGCTAGAATGATCGATCCAATTCGCAAAACGTAAGAAGAAAACATTGCTCGCCCAATCGCTGACCCACGTCGGGGCGAGAGGATTTGAACCTCCGACCTCGTGGTCCCAAACCACGCGCTCTACCAAGCTAAGCTACGCCCCGAATCGAGCGAAATCATTATCACGATTCGGCGTGTTGCGCATCTGCGAGTTTACCCCGAAGGCTTTCGGCGCTAAGCCGAATCAGATGCCATAGTCGAGATTCGGTGCGAGTCGTTTTTCCACTGCGGCAACCGGCTCGCCACGTCGGTTGGCATAATCTACTATCTGATCTTGTCCGATCTGGCCGACCCCGAAATATTTTGCATCGGGATGTGAAAAATAGAGTCCGCTCACGCTTGCGCCGGGATGCATTGCGAACGATTCGGTCAGTTTGATCCCTGCGTTCCTCTCAGCGTCGAGCAAATCGAACAACGTTCGTTTCTCCGCATGATCCGGACAAGCGGGATAACCGGCAGCCGGCCGGATGCCGCGATACTTTTCGCGAATCAGATCGATATGCGACAATTGCTCGTCGCGCCCAAATCCCCAGGCTATTCGCGTCTGTTTGTGCAGATACTCGGCAAATGCTTCAGCCAGTCGATCTGCCAGCGCCTTCCCCATAATTGCGCTGTAATCATCGTGCTGACGCTTGAATTCTTCCGCGAGTTCATCTGCGCCATGGATTGAGACGGCAAATCCACCCAGATAATCTTCCGATTGCGGTTCACCCGCCTCGGCGGGTGAACTCATTGCGGATTGCGGAAAGGTAAAATCCGCCAGGCAATGGTTAAATTGGCCAGACGGCTTCTGCATTTGCTGGCGCAAGAAATAAAACGTGGCGAGCTTCTGAGATCGCGACTCATCAGCATAGATATCAACGTCGTCGCCAAGCGAGTTTGCCGGCCAAAGCGCGTGCACGCCACGCGCGATCAGCAGATTTTTCGCGACGATCTGATTAAGAAGTCCCTGCGCGTCGTCGAAGAGTTCGCGTGCTTGTTTGCCAATCTTTGGATCGTCGAAAATTGCGGGGTAACGGCCGCGCAATTCCCACGCATGAAAGAACGGCGACCAATCGATGAAAGGAACTAGATCGCTCAGTGCGATGGTGTTCTTCTCGGGAGCGCAGACCCGCACGCCGAGAAACTCCGGCTTCGGCGGAACATAACCGCTCCAATCGATCCGAGTTCGATTCACGCGCGCTTCCTCGAGCGTCAGCAATTTTTTTTCCCGCGTCTTTGCTGAATGCTCCCGGCGCAAGCGTTCAAACTCTTCGCGCGTTTTTTTATCGAACGCGGATTTGAGTTCCTCATTGAGAAGCGAATTTACCACGCCCACCGCGCGCGACGCGTCGAGCACATGCACAGTGCTGGCCCCATAATGCGGCGCGATTTTCACCGCAGTGTGCGCGCGGCTGGTAGTGGCGCCGCCGATCAGGAGCGGTAAACGAAATCCTTCGCGCTCCATTTCCTGTGCCACATGCACCATCTCATCCAATGACGGCGTAATCAGGCCACTCAGGCCGATCGCGTCTGCTTTTTTCTCTCTCGCGGTTTCCAGAATCTTCGCGGCCGGTACCATCACACCAAGATCGACCACGTCGTAGTTGTTACATTGCAGCACTACCCCTACGATGTTTTTGCCAATGTCGTGAACGTCGCCTTTGACGGTCGCCATTACGATGCGCCCTTGCGGTTTTGCACCCGCAGATTTCTCCGCTTCCATAAACGGCATCAGGTAAGCCACGGCTTTTTTCATCACGCGCGCGCTCTTCACTACCTGTGGCAGAAACATTTTGCCTGCGCCAAATAAGTCGCCAACGACACTCATGCCGGCCATGAGCGGACCTTCGATCACATCGAGCGGCCGCTTGCACTTTTGGCGTGCCTCCTCGGTGTCTGCGTCAATGTGATCAACGATGCCTTTGACCAATGCGTGTTTCAGGCGCTCTTCGACGGGCTCTTTTCGCCAAGCTGCATCGGCAACAGGCGTTTTGCCTTTTGCTTTTACGTTTTCCGCGAAATTGATCAGGCATTCGGTTGCATCGTCACGCCGGTTCAACAGCACGTCCTCAACGCGCTCTCGCAGGTCGGGCTCGATTTCTTCGTAAACCGCGAGCTGTCCCGCATTCACGATTCCCATGTCCAGACCGGCGCGAATAGCGTGGAAAAGGAACGCAGCATGCATCGCTTCCCGGACAGCGTTGTTTCCGCGAAACGAAAATGAAATGTTGCTCACTCCTCCGCTGACGCGCGCGCCCGGCAGATTCTTTTTGATCCAGCGCGTCGCTTCAAGGAAATCGACCCCGTAATTGCGATGTTCTTCCAAGCCAGTGGCAACCGTCAGGATGTTTGGATCAAAAATAATATCATTCGCTGGGAAGCCCGCTTGCTTGGCCAACAAGTCGTACGCACGCCTGCAGATGTCGATTTTGCGCTGGAAATTGTCCGCTTGGCCTCGCTCATCGAATGCCATGACGATGGCCGCGGCGCCATATTGTCTGATCAACCGCGCCTGTCGGAGAAACTCATCTTCGCCGTTTTTCAGGCTGATTGAATTCACGACGGCTTTTCCCTGCACGCATTTGAGTCCCCCTTCGATGACGCTCCACTTTGAGCTGTCGATCACGATGGGAATCCGCGCGATCTCCGGTTCGCTGCCGATCAGGTTCAGAAAGCGAATCATCGCGGCTTCCGAATCGATCATCCCTTCGTCCATGTTCACGTCGAGCAGGTTTGCGCCGCCTTGCACCTGTTGTCGCGCCACAACCAGTGCCCCCTCGAAATCGCCTGCCAAAATCAGCTTCGAAAATTTCGGCGAACCTGTGATGTTGGTGCGCTCGCCAATAACAGCGAAGCCGAATTCCGGCGTAATGTTCAGCGGCTCGAGCCCGGAAAGTCGCAGAATCATGTGTAGCTGATCGTGGTTCGCAGCGCACGGGGCGAGAATTGACGTGCCAGTTTTACCAGCGCAGCGATGTGATCCGGTGTCGTGCCGCAGCAGCCGCCCAACAGGTTGAGCCAGCCGTTCTCTGCCCACTTCGCGACCTTGGGTGCAAATGTTTCTGGAGTTTCCGGAAAACCGGTCGGCGAGAGCGCATCCGGCAGACCAGCATTCGGATAAGCGCTCATGTAGTATGGCGAAATGCGCGCCAGCTCTTCCACGAACGGTTCCATTTCATCCGGACCAAGCGAGCAATTCAAACCGAGGATGAGCGGTTGCGCGTGCGCGATCGATATGAGCAACGCTTCAACCGTTTGCCCGCTCAGGTTCCGCCCGGACTTGTCGATCACGGTGCCCGAGATCATCAACGGCACGCTACGTCCGGTTTCTTCCAATGCATCAATGATAGCGAACAACGCAGCCTTTCCGTTGAGCGTGTCGAAAATGGTTTCGACAATGAGAAGATCGACACCGCCTTCGAGCAGCGCTTTTGCTTCGTCGAAATAAGTTTGACGAAGTTGATCGAACGAGACCGCGCGAAACGCCGGATCGTTTACGTCAGGTGAAATCGAGGCAGCGACCGGAAGAGGGCCCATCGATCCGCCAACGAATCGTTGCTGGCCGGTTTCGTTTGCGACGCGGTCCGCGGCGCGTCGCGAGATCCTGGCCGCCTCAAAATTAATTTCCTGAACGAGCGCGCGAAGATCGACATCGTCCACTACGCGCTGAAAGAATTCCTGATCTTTGCGGCCACGTGTAGGTTCGCCTTGAAACAGGAAATCGTGCAGGCCAATAGTTGTTCCGCTGAACGTATTCGTTTCGATAACGTCTGCGCCGGCCTCGAGATAAGCGGTGTGAATTTCCTCGACCACCAGAGGCCGAGTTAAATTGAGCAGCTCCAGGCTGCCCTTTAGGTCTTTGCCTTTCCAATCGCGAAATCGCTTTCCTCGATACTCCGCTTCGGGGAGCTTGTAGTGCTGGATCATGGTGCCCATGGCGCCATCGAGAACGACGATGCGTTCTCGCAGGACCCTTTCCAAAGGATGGAGATCGTTTGCTGCCATGATTGTTCGGGGAACTAAAGAGCGTTTCTCTGGCGAATCAAGAAACAAATTGACGTATCATGATGCGTAGATGTGTTTAAATCAGGCTCCTGCTCATGCTCGTAATCGAGACAGGCATCGCAGTGTTGCCTAGATGCGTGACAACGAATCACGAAATCCGAATGTCGAATAACGAAGAATGACGACTGATCAATTGGCGAACGATACCTGCAGATATTTCTGGATTTGAGGGCGTGGTTGTCGGTCGTTTGTTTCATCTCGACTTCTTTTGGATGTGGCGATTAGGTCAGTGCGCCATGGAAGCGGTCCGGTTGTTCAAATCGCTCGACCGCAATCAGCGCAATACATTTTTAGCTTGCTTCCTGGGCTGGGCACTAGATGCCTTCGATTTTTTTCTGCTCACCTTCGTGATCGTGCCGATGGCAGGCGACTTTGGCACCAGCGTCGCCGAGCTGAGCTACGCGATCACGCTTACGCTGGCTATGCGCCCGCTGGGCGCGTTCATTTTCGGATTGCTCGGGGACCGGTTCGGGCGCCGCATGCCGCTGATGATCGACATCATCTTTTACTCTCTCATGGAGTTACTCACCGCGTTCTCTCCGAATTACACCTGGCTGCTGATCTTCCGCGCCCTTTACGGAATCGGCATGGGCGGAGAATGGGGACTTGGCGCGTCGCTGGCAATGGAAACCCTGCCAACTGCCGCACGTGGATTGTTCTCGGGAATTCTACAACAAGGCTATGCATTTGGTTATCTGCTCGCGGCCGTTGTGTATTGGATTGTATTTCCATTCTTCGGATGGCGCGGCCTCTTCGTCGCGGGAGCGCTACCCGCATTTCTAGTGCTGTACATCCGTGCGCAAGTGCCCGAATCGCCGGTTTGGCTGCAACGCCAGAGGGAGACGACTAATTTCTGGAACGATCTACTGATGGTACTAAAACGGCACTGGGGGCTGTTGCTGTACGTCATTTTGTTGATGACGGCGTTCAACGCGATGTCGCATGGGACCCAGGACATGTATCAAACTTTTCTCGGTGAACAACGCCACTATGGCGTGACGCAGAAGGCCGCGACAGGGATCATTTACGCTGTTGGCGCAATCTGCGGCGGAACAGTGGTTGGCCATCTGTCGCAAAAATGGGGCCGCCGGCGCTCGATTATTTTGACTGCCGTATTCGGAATGATCCTTATTCCCCTTTGGGTTTTTCCGTCGGGCTTCGCGCTTCTTGTCATCGGCGGGTTTGCCATGCAGTTCATGGTGCAAGGCGCCTGGGGAGTTGTTCCCGTACATTTGAATGAACTCTCGCCCGGCGCTGTGCGCGGGACATTTCCCGGGGTTGCTTATCAACTCGGAAACTTATTTGCCGCCAACACGGCTGTTATTGAAGCCCGGTTGGCCGATCATTTCCATGATGCAAGCGGGCATCCGGATTATGCAAAGGCGCTGGCGCTTTTTGCGCTAGTGATCTTTGTGATGTTGATCTTGCTCGCCGCACTCGGCCGCGAAGAGCGCGGAAAAGAATTCTAGCGATGCCCAGCGTTTGGCGTCAGGCCCGTCCCGCCGCTGGGAGAGGCCGATTGTGGCTGCGATTCTGCAGCTACTTGCGTCGATCCACGGTAAACACCGGAGCCGAACCGTTGTTCGACAATTGCTTCCGCGATTCGGTCCGCGAGGAGTTCGCGATATTCCCAATCACGCGCCTGACCCCCTTCATTGCGATTACTTAAGAACCCGCATTCCACGAGGACCGCTGGACAGTTGGCGAGGCGTAGCACGCGAAAATTTGCCGTGTGCACGCCGCGACTAGCGGAGTGGGGGATCGTCGCCAGTTTTTGTTGAATACTATTCGCCAGATCGGATGAAGCGCCCGAATGATAGTATGTTTCGAATCCGCGAATGCCGCGCCTGCGCGAATCATTAAAGTGTATGCTCACGAAGATCGCGTTTTTCTGCGCATTCTCGATTGCCACACGGTCGTTCAATTCGATAAACACATCCGAGGACCGGGTCATCACCGTTTTCAGCTGAGATTCGCGCAGTTTGCGGTTAAGACGCTGGGCGACATCGAGAGCAACGATCTTCTCCGCCGGGCCGTAACGGCGATATGCGCCGCTATCTTTTCCCCCGTGGCCGGCGTCCACCACCACAGTATTGAAAGTCTTGCTCGTGTTTTTAACCCCGGTAGTCGTGACTGTACTGCAAGCAGCCAATGAAGCGAAAAAAGCGATTGCAAGGAGACGAGTGACCTGGCGAAGCATTCTGACCTTATAGCAAAAAATACGTCTTCTACCAAAAATTTTTCGCGCGAAGCTTAAAGGATACAACGTAATTGGATGAGGGACTGTCTATTGATCGCAGTTGCAAAAAGCACTTGTGTTTTGTGCTGCTGCGCATAAAGCCTTTACTTCTTTTATGATAATCCGATTTGCGATTCTCCCTTTGTTTCTTGCGCTGAACCTTTCGATGTGCAAGAAGGAGGAGAACGCTTCCTCGAGTTCGCAGCAGGCGAGCGCCTCATCTGCGACACCGGTTGCAACTCCACTAGCGGCGGCATCTCCAAAGATCACCAAGCCGGTGGTCGATCAAACGGCCCAGGTACTCATTTTTTGTTATCACCGTTTGGTGGACAAGATTCGCTATCCCGGGACCGAGATCACACCTGCCGCGTTTGAAGCGGAGATGAAGGAATTAAAGGATCGCGGCATTACAGTCATTTCAATGCAGGATTTGCTCGCCTGGAAGAAGGGCGAAAAGAATATACCA